>JASFUC010000005.1:0-22921 GCA_050050475.1 Nitrosopumilaceae archaeon | reverse complement strand
TGGAATTGAAATATTATTTTCTTTTAAAGATGAAGAAATTCGATTTTCAACAAGATTTACTAGAGTTTTATGCATACTCATGGGTTTTGTTACAACAAATTTTACATTGGTATCTTTTTGAAATTTCATTACATCTGAAACTGCTAATTTGACCTTTTTTCCTGGATAAAGAAAGTATGGAACTATGGTAAGAGATTCTATATCTTGCTTTAATGATTTTTCAATCCCATCTTCAATAAAAGGAGGTTCCACTTCGAGGAAACAATAATCTGCAAAATCATATTCCCCTTTATTCTTTATTCTTTTACAAATTTCCTCTAACTCCTCCGAAGCTTCTCTTTCTCGACTTCCTCTGTCAATTAATAATAAACCCCGCTTCAATCCATTATCCTCGCTATTGCTATAGTCAAATCAGGAGGGAATTTCTGTTTTTCCACGATTAATTTGCCTTTTGAAACCTTAATTGCAGCAGCCTCAGACACGCTAGCTGTACCCTCAAAGGATTTTACTGTCTCTGATGGGTTGGGAGCTGGAATTTCTGCCAACTCTTCTCTATCTACGAATTCAACTGGAATTCCCATTTCCTTTCCTAATTCAATTAATCCTTGTACATCTTTTGGCTTTTTTATTGAAGCAAGTTTTGAAATGGAATTTGAACTTAGTTGAAATTTTTGTAAACAATCCATTATCCCATTTTTTATAGTCTGTTGTGATGTGTTCCAATGTAATCCAATTCCTATAACCAAGGAAGGAGGACGATAAACAACGGAATTTACTAAAAGCTCATCTTCAATTATTTTATCTGTAATTATCAAATATCCTTTAGAATTAGAATTTTTTAAATCTTCTTTGTTATTGTAAATTTTGACATTAGATGGTAATTCTGTATACCAATTGGTTTTACCAGCATCTTGAAAAACACCAATTTTTTCTTCATTTACCATATATGCACTAATTTTAGTTACTGTTGAATCATCCTGTATTTTCCATCCTAGATCTCTTCCTAAAAGATCTACTGCAATTGTTTTATTCACATCGGCAGCCGTTGTAATTACAGGTTGGGAATTTAGTTTTTTTGCTATATTTACTGATAATTCGTTTGCTCCTCCTAGATGACCTGATAATACACTGATGACAAAGTTAGCTTTGTCATCAATAACTAAAACAGCTGGATCAGTTTTCTTATTCTTCAAAAATGGGGCAATTAATCTTATCACAGCTCCTAAGGAAAATAAGCAAATTAATGCACTATTATTTTGAAATAACTCAATGATTTTTTTTGAAGTTGGTTCAGAATACCAATGAAATTCCTCATTACTTGAGAATTTTGATGGAGCATATACATCCCAATCCGGAAAAAATTCTTTTAATTTTCTCCCGATCTCTATACCATTTTTAGTAATAGCTAAAATTGCAACTTTTTCCACACTCAGAAACTTCCAAAATTAATAAAATACCTTACTACTAGGATTTTTTAGCTAGAATATTTCCATCAAAATCAAACAAAATTATTTCTAATGAAACCTTTCCTTCTGAATGTTTTTTCATGTGGGTATAGGTTTCATCGCAAATTTGTTCAAAAAATCCACCAATTTGGTTTTCTTGAATTATCTCAGATACATGTCTGGCAGTATTAGCATTCAAAATTTTTTGAATTATTTGTTCATTTGCGCCGCATTTCTGTGCTAACTCTGACAAAAATTTCATATCAATTTTGGATCCTTTTACGTGGGTTTGTTTTACGCCAGCTGCCATTTTAGCTAGTTTTCCAATAAACCCCACAATGAATGCTTTCTCGATATTTTTTTTTGCACATTGCTGCAATGTATACCCAGAGAAATCTCCCATCTGAACAAAACAATGATCAGGCAAATCTATAATTTTTCTAGCAAAATCTTCACTTCTTCCACCAGTAGTCAAAACAACTGTCTCATTCCCCATAGCAATCGCCACATCAAGATTTTGTCTTATTGAGGCTGCATATGAAGCAGTTGAAAATGGAATGACGATTCCACTTGTTCCTAAAATTGAAATTCCATTCATTATTCCAATCCGTGGATTATCAGTTTTGGGGCCTAGTTCCCTACCTTTAGGTACTGAAATTATAACTTTAAGACCACAATTTCGTAACAAGCTCTTTGCAACAATTTCTAAATTTTCTTTGATCATTTTTTTGGGAACTGGATTAATTGCCGGTTTATTAATTTCTAAACCTAGCCCAGGTTTTGTTACTATTCCAACTCCTTCACCACCATCAATTTCAATTACATTTTTCTCATCCGTTATGGATAAATCGACTATAATCTCAGCCCCATGAGTGACATCGGGATCGTCTCCCCCATCTTTGATTACCGAAGCACAAGCTTTTTCTTTTTCAAATTTACAAAAATGAATAGGAATTTTAATAAAATTTCCCTTGGGAAGTTTAACCTCAACATTGTAGATAACTTTCTGTTTAATTACTGATTGAACTGCAGCTATTGCTGCAGCAGTGGCGGAAGTTCCAGTAGTGAATCCTGTTTTTAATTTTTTTTTATCCGTATTTTCCACGATAATCCTGCCTATTTTGATGTATTAACTCTTGTTTGATTTTCTTAGAATATATTTAAAATTAAAATTAACATGAACTGGATATGTCAAAAAATACACAAGTAGTTGTAACAGGCGCAAGCGGATTTGTGGCTAAAAATATTAGAAAATTTCTTTCACAAAACAATTTTAATTTAATTTCTATATCTAGGAAAAATTTTACTAAATTAAAAAATGAAACTAAAATTGTCTCAGTTAATTATGATGAAAAAGATATTCTTCCAACAATAAAAAACTCTCACGGTTTAATTCATTTAGTAGGAATAGGAAAACAATCGATAAAAAATGACTTTAATTCAATAAATCTTGGATTTACTAAAAAAATAATAAACTTATGTAAAAAAGGAAACATCGAAAAAATTATTTTTAACAGTGGATTAGGAGTATCCAAAAATGTTTCACTTGGATATTTTATTTCAAAATATCATGCAGAGCAAGAGATTATCAAATCAGGTTTGAACTATACCATTTTTAGACCATCATATATTGTAGGAAAAGATGATTTACTAACAATATATTTAAAAAAACAAATCGAGAATAAAGAAATCAGAATTCCTGGAAGTGGAAAATATTCAATTCAACCCATCTACATTAATGATGTTTCAAAAATAATTAAACAATCATTATTTGATGATAAATTTAGGAAAAAAATTTTAGATTTAGTAGGTTCTGAATCAATCACTTTACAAGAATATGTAAAACTTTTTTCAAGAAATAAAATCAAAATCAAAAACGTAGATTTAGAAATTTGTTATAATGAGGCAATAAACAATCCTCGTAGTGCAATATCTGTAGATGATCTTAATCTTTTGATTGGGGATTTTAAGGGAGATTACAAAAAACTAAAAAATATTTCAAAAATTAAATTTCAATCTATTCGTGAACTATTAAATTCCGGCATCTTGTTTCAATGATCCAGCTTTGTCTGTTTTTTCCCAATTAAATTCCGGTTCATTTCGTCCAAAGTGACCATAAGCGGCAGTTTTTTTATAAATTGGTCTTTTCAAATCTAGTGTAGATATGATTCCCGAGGGTTTCATGTCAAAATGTTTTCTAACTAAATCTTCTATTTTTTCTTCAGCAATTTTATTTGTTCCAAATGTATTTACATAAAGAGATACAGGCTCAGCGACACCGATTGCATAAGCAAGCTGAACTTCACATCTTTCAGCTAAACCTGCAGCAACAATATTTTTTGCAATGTATCGGCACATATAACAAGCTGATCTATCAACTTTAGATGGATCTTTTCCTGAAAAGGCTCCACCACCATGTCTTCCAAAACCACCATAAGTATCCACTATTATTTTTCTTCCAGTTAAACCTGCATCTCCATGTGGTCCTCCAATTACAAATTTGCCGGTTGGATTTACATGAATTACAATACCATCATTCCAAAGACTTCCTAAAACTGGTTTGATTACTTTATCTACCATTTCTTTTGTAATTTCCTCTTGAGAAATTTCAGGAGCGTGTTGGGTTGAAACTACAATTGTCTCAATTTTAGTAGGTTTATTGTTTTCATATCTAACGGAAACCTGAGTTTTCCCATCAGGTCTGACCCAAGGTAAAGTGTTATTTTTTCTGACTTTTGATAATTGTTGAGCAAGTTTTTGAGAAAGTAAAATTGGCATTGGCATTAACTCCTCAGTTTCATTTGTTGCGTATCCAAACATTAACCCTTGATCTCCAGCTCCCTGTTCTTTTCCGGCAGTTGCAGTAATTCCTTGACTAATATCTGGACTCTGAGCATGAAGTCTAAGGGTTACTTCACATGATTCAGTATCAAACATCAAATCTTTATTATCATATCCAATTTCTCGTATTGTCTTTCTTACCAATTGTTCTTGGGCTGATTTGTCAAAATTTGCCTTTGATGTCACTTCGCCAACTACCGCAACAAAGTCTGTTGTAACTAACGTTTCAACAGCAACTCTTGATTCAGGATCTTGTTTTAGATACTCATCTAAAAAAGCATCTGAAATTTGATCACATATCTTATCTGGATGTCCCTCTGTTACGGACTCTGATGTAAACAGAAAATTATTAGTCATAGGAACCACTAGATTTTAGAGTTCATTTTCAATTTTGATAAATAGTACGTTATTGCCTCTAACTATTACTCTGCCGTAATTTGCAATTACCTTATCTTCATGGAGTTCTTCTGCATCAGTCATAATCAAATTCATATACGAATCGACATTGTCCATTTTTCCTTTATACTCTACTTCATTTTTCAGTCTTACAGTGACTTTCTTTTTTGTGCTTTTTTGAAGCATTGTTAATGGTCTTTTTGCGCTATTTTGTGACACTAATTATTCACTTAATTTGGCATCGTTGTTATCTTGAATAAAAGCCTTGCCTCTTTGCGAATTTATGAAATTCCTTAAATTTTTTCCTTATTTTTCTATAATTACATAAATGATTTCTACTGGTTTAAAAAAATTAGATAAAATTCTAAAAGGAGGAATTCCTTCTAGTGCGATAACTGATATTTACGGGGCAAATGGAACAGGAAAAACACAATTACTTTTACAAATATGTATTAATTCAATAAAAAACGAAGGGAATGTTCTTTTTTTAGACACTACAGGGGGATTCAGGCCAGAAAGAATCTTAGAAATACAAAAAAACCAAAATTTGGATCTTAATATTTTAGACAAAATTACAATTTCTAGAATTAGAAATACCTCTGAGCAAATTAATTCAATCAAAAATCTTGATCTTGCCAGATTTTCACTTATTGTAATTGATAATATTACAGATTTATTTTCTTACGAATACAAAACAGAAGAAGCTATTTTTGAAAAAAATTCATTGTTTATGAGACATTTACACGATTTATCCTTAATTGCATTAACCAAAAAAATTCCAATAGTAATTACCAATATGATAAGGAATATGGGAGATAAGGAAGTGGAAAATATGAGAAGAGCAGTAGATATCTATACACACATCAAAATCAAACTCTCTAAAAATTCTTCAAAATATCATGGAGAGGTAAATTGGCTCTTAAACCATGATACTTTTACTTACCATATAGGGAGTTCAGGATTATCTGATAATGAAGATTTTTAATGATCCCCTAGATATCTAAAATATGGCAGGAATTTTTGATGCTATTCCAGCAATAACGGTGACTTTATTTGTTATTGGATTAGCAGGTGTAATGTTTTACGAAAAATTACAATCTAAATCCATTGAAGAAACAGACACTTGAATCTAAATTCTTTATTTAGTAATTTTGGATTTTCTAATCTTACAGAGATACAGAAAAAAGCATCACCTACAATATTGCAGAAAAAAGATTGCTTGGTTATAGCTCCCACAGGTTCTGGAAAAACTGAATGTTCTGTAATTCCAATTTTCTCTCTTGTAAAAAATTCAAAAAAAATAGGAAAAATCAAGGTACTTTATGTAACTCCTTTAAGAGCTCTAAATAGAGATGTATTTAGAAGAATCACAAAGTACGCTCATAATTGCAATCTCTCTATTGAAATTAGACATGGGGATACTACCCAGACTGCCAGAAGAAAAATAACAGAAAATCCTCCTGACATTTTGATAACCACACCTGAAACCTTGGTAATTTTACTTACCCAAATCAAGATACTAAATGCATTATCTGATCTTGAATGGATCATTATCGATGAGGTACATGAACTACTTGGGAGTGAAAGAGGCTCACAACTTTCTTTGAGCATAGAGAGACTCCAATTAAATTCTCAATTCCCTCTTACAAAAATTGGACTATCTGCAACTGTAGGAAACTTTGAAGAAGCAGGGAAATTTGTGGTTGGAACCAAAAGAAAATGTGAGATAATTAGAGACTCATCGGTAAGAGAATATGATGTAGAAGTAAAATATGTTGAAGGTACAATTTCAGATGTTGCAGAAAAAATTATTGAATATGTTATAGATTTGGATTTGAATTCACCTATTTTGCTTTTTACAAATACACGAGGAGAAGCAGAATTTATGGCCTCAATTTTAAAAGAAAAATCTTCCATAAACATTGAGCTTCATCATGGATCATTATCAAAAGAAGTTAGAGAAGATACAGAAACTTCTCTCCGAGAAGGAAAAAGAGGAATTGTTGTTTGTACCTCCTCGCTAGAATTGGGGCTTGACATTGGCTCAGTGGAATTGGTAATTCATTATGGTTCTCCAAGACAGGTGTCAAAATTAGTGCAAAGAATTGGACGGAGTCGACACAATAGAAATGCTTCAGCTAAAGGCTTGATTATAACAAATACCTCTGATGATGAATTTGAAGCTAAGGCGATTCTAGAGAGAATTAAAGAAGGTTCCATCGAACCTCAAAAAATACATGAAGGGTCTCTTGATGTTCTTGCACATCATCTCGTTGGTTTGACTATGCAACTAGGTGAAATTTCTGTTGATACAGCATTTAAAACATTTACTCAGGCATATCCATTTAGAAATTTAACATTAGAGGATTTGATTAATGTTCTAGATTTACTTGATTCTAATTATCTAATTTTTTTTGATAGAACAAAAATGAATTTTAGGAAAAAAGGAGGTGCATTCAAATATTATTTTGAAAATCTTTCTACCATCCCTGATATTCTTAAATTCAAAGTTTTTGATAGTGTAGGCAAAAAAATCATTGGATCACTTGATCAGAGATTTGTGGGTGATTTTGGAGATTCAGGAAATATTTTTGTTCTAAAGGGTTCACAATGGAGAATTCTTAATGTTGATGAAAAATCCTTCACTGTAAATGTTGAACCCTTTAGAGGTGGAGGAATAACCGTGCCATATTGGGAGGGAGAAAGTATTCCTATAGACTATAGGACTGCAAACAAGGTAGGACAATTTAGGACTAAAGTAAAAAGTGGATCCCTCAAATTAATAAATCACACAATTGAAAAATTATCTTTTGACGACATTCCAAATGAAAATACAATACTAGTTGAATCATCAAGATCTCAAGGGTCTATAGTAATACATTCATGCTTTGGTACAAAAATAAATTCAACACTTGCCACTGTTCTTTCTTCAATGCTATCTTCCATTCTAGGATTTCTTGTTGACTCTCGTTCTGATGGATATAGAATTGTTTTATCATCAAGATCTCGAATATCTGAAAAAATTTTTCTCGAAGTATTGAAAGATGATTATGTTCTTTCTTCAATGGTTTCTACTTCTTTGAAAGGAACGCATAATGTAAATTGGAGAACTTGGTGTGTTGCTAAAAAATTTGGAGTTGTGAGAAGGGGAGCAATTTATGAAAAAAAATCTGCTAGATTTTTATATGAAAGATATTCAAAAACACCACTTGTAAAGGAGGCATTACGAGAATTATTTCATGATAAATATGATTTACAAAATACTGATAAAATTTTAAAAAAAATACAAGAAAATTTAATTTTGGTAAAATGGATAGAAGTTGATCAATTCTCCAAACTTGCCGAGCCAATTCTAGATCATACAACAAAATATTATTCATCCCCCGTCAACCTTGACAAAGGTATTCTTGATCTTGTTAAAGCAAGACTTGCCAAAACAAAACATCGATTAGTTTGTGCAAGATGTGGAAAATGGGAACGTGTTACTGAAACTAACGAAGTCGATTCTTTGATTTGTCCCTATTGTAAATCAAGACAAATCACTGCAACTTTCTACTCTGATTATGATCTTCCAAAAATAATTAGAAAGAAACACGAAGGAAAAAAGCTATCTTCAGATGAAAAAAAGAAGTTTGATCGCGCCTGGAAAATAGCTTCTTTGATTGAAAATTTTGGAAAATTGGCCATTACTGTTCTATCTGGGTATGGTGTTGGAGCAGACACAGCAGCCCGTATTTTACGAAATATGGTTGATGAAGAAATAATTTTCAAACAGATCTATGAAGCTGAAAGACAATACGTAGTGACTCGAGGATTTTGGGATTCTTAATTTTTCTTGGTGATTTTAGAAAAGGCAGTCAAAAATAATTCAATTCTACCTTCTAGTCCAGATCTAGCATTAAGTCCAGTTATTGAAATAATTTCACCGATTTCACAAGTTTCAATTAATCTAGCTTGATTTCTCCATCCTTTAACCCAAATTTGACCTGTATCATCTTCAACGAACATTTCAGATAATGCTATAGATTCACCAGATTTTGTTTGAACTTCTCTTCTTTCTGGAACTTTCAAAACTATTGCCTCTATACAATAATTTCCATCAACTTTCACATCATTAATTTTTGTCCTAACTTTTGATAATGAAGGGATTTTTTCATCACCATCTAGTTTTCTTACAAATGAATTATCATCCAGAGTAACAGAATTGCCATAAGCTTTTGAAGGCATTAATTCTATCACATCTCCTTCATTGAAAACATTTGTTGAATTTGAAAAATCACTTATGTTGAATAATTTTTTATCTTTATCGACACCTATTATCATTTTATTCCCACTATCATTCGTAGACATTGAAAGAATTCTTGCAATGATTGGTTCTGCTTCTTTTCCTCCTTCAATTTCAATTATGGTTGATTCATTACCATGAATTTCAATTCCTTGATTTCCGGATCTAACTTTGACCCCTAACAGTCTTACTTTAGCATCTTGAGATATCATATTTGGGATAACCGATTCATCCTGACCCCATAAAACAACTTTCATAGAATTTCCATCTTTTCCTTTTATTCTCATTCTTAGCGCCTTCCCAGGCTGGCCGCGCGAATTTGTAAATTCCATGCCTGTTATCATCCCATCTACAACTCCTGAAACTACCAAATCTTTTTGTCCTTCTTGTAACTCACTAACATCTTTTGTAATGGTGTCTATCTTAGGTATGTCGCTATCATTTTCTGCTGTTTGTAAATTAGACCCAGAACCAATGTTGATGGTAGGTTCTCCATTAAGATCTGATTTTACATATGCTTTGATAATTTTTATTAAATCTCCTGGCTTGATATTTTCAATTCCTGGTAAATTTGCCTTTTCGTCCCAGAGTTTTACACTAGCTGTAGAATTATTATCATACACTGTCATGTTTCTTAGAAAGAATGAGGACCCATCTTTTCTAGAAAATTGCTTGGCTGGTGACATATTAAGAACTCTAGTTTCAAGAGAAATTTCTTTGGCTCCGGCATAGAGATCCTTTAACCCCATCTCTAATTTTAGAGGTTCTGACAGAGAAACTCCAAAATCTGAAGCAATTAGAAACACAGCTCCCTGATCAGTAAGATAGCCTGCACCAATCTTCTCTTTTTTTTGCTTAATCAATTCTTCAATATCGGATCTGGTTAATTCTGGTTTTTGTTCTAGTAGTTTATTCATCAAAGTTTCAAATTCAGACAATTCATTGATTGTAAACAAGGTCTATTAATAAAAATTTCATTAACTAAATTAGTAAGAAGATCGCAAATTGGCCATGTCCTGTATTACCATAAATAAATTATCAAAAAATTATGGGCCTGTTAAAGCTGTAGATGTCATAACCATGTCGGTGAAAAGTGGGCAAGTATTTGGTTTTTTGGGACCAAATGGTGCAGGTAAATCTACAACAATTAAACTTCTTACTACTTTAATCCAACCCTCAGGAGGATCCTTGAATATTTTAGGAATAGATGCTATAAAGAATCCCCTTAAAGTACGCCATAAGATTGGAGTGGTTTTGCAACAACCAAGTTATGAACCCACTTTGACTGTAGAAAAATCACTTGACAAATATGGAATGATGTGGAATGTTCCCAAAAATGAGCGTAAATTTAGAATGGAAAAACTCCTTGAGGACTTTGATCTAGTTGATATTCGTAAAAAACGAAATGAGGATTTATCTATCGGACAAAGAAGAAGAGTCCAAGTTGCAAGAGAATTCATGCATGACATGGATCTTTTATTTTTAGATGAACCAACTGTTGGATTAGATCCTAGTGCACGTAGAAAGCTACTTGATTATCTAAGAACCAAGGTCAATTCAGGATTAACAATATTCTTTACAACTCACATCTTAACTGAAGCAGAATACCTATGTGATGAAATTGCTATCATTGATAAGGGTAGAATTCTTGCAATAGATTCTCCTAATGCATTAAAAAATAGATTTGGTAAGGATAAGACAATAAAAATTCATTTACTGAAAAACCATCCTGAAATTACAAAACTTCTTTCTGGAATTCAAGACTGTAAAATAGATTTTCATACTGGAACAAGTATTACAATCCACTCAGAACAATCAGAAATAGTTTTAATGAAAATTTTAAAAATTTTAAATGATAATTCAATTGAAATAGATGATCTTTCAGCAGTCCCAACAAATCTTGAAGAAATTTTCTTAAAAATGGTAGAGGAAAATGTATCCAATATTTAGACTTGTTAATAGAAATTTAACAATCTCTATTAATCCAGCATTTTTATTGTGGCAAATAATTTTTCCAATAATCTACATATTCATTGCAGGATTTGCTTATACTTCATTAATTCGAGAAGTGCCCTTTGGTTCTAAGGATTTAGCATATCCTGCATTTTTGGCATCTGGAATGATTGGATTTAATATTATGAATAGCACTCTTGTTTCTGGTATAATAATTTGGAATGACAGAAAATATGGAATGTTTGAACAAATTATGTCTGGACCATTTACCAGAGCAAATTATATTCTAAGTAACATTTGTACAATAGGAATTATTGGTTTGGTGAGTGCATCTCTTATAGCACTTATTGGTTATCCGGTTTTCTTTGACTCTCTTGATTTTTCAATAGTAACCATACCGCTAATAGTATTTGCAGCAATTACTGGCTCAGTTTTGTTTGGTTCATTGGCATCAATTATTGCAACTAAATTAAGATCAAGTGAAGGATTCAATGTAATTCTAAACACTGCGTTTCTTTTCTTTGCCTTTGTAAGTACAGCCTTTTATCCAGCAGAAGGAGCCCCAGATCCTCTAAAAACAGCTTTTTACCTAAATCCACTCACTTATCTGGTTGATATTATAAGAGCAGGAATTTTTGGAAATGTTTCAGAATTTGTATTAATTGAAATGGGAATTCTTGCAATAATTGCTACTATACTATTCATAATTGCAACCAAACTTCTTACAAGATTAGATTTTTAATAAATTAAAACAGTAGCCCGGCCCAGACTCGAACTGGGGTCAAGGGCTCCAAAGGCCCCTATGCTTGACCGCTACACTACCGGGCTCCTGATAAAGAAATTTGATGTTCAATTTACTTTAAAGTGTTATTCCACGGCTTTTCTGTTTGAAAATACAATAAGTTTTTCTTAGCGCACTTCGTAGCTTCACCATAATGGCTGGAACAAAAATTGTAGTTTATGGACTAAGTACTGAGGGATATGCAATTGCCTGCCAAATGGCTATGAAAGGTGCTGATGTTTACATTATTGACGAATCAAATCCTTCTGCAATATCACTGAAAGCTGAAATTGCAAAAATATATCCAAATGTTACTTCTTTGAAGGAAGACGAGCCATTACTGGCTATGGAACCAATTGATGTTGCAATTTCTAAAGCTCAATATCTTTTCTTTACTCCAAGGGTTAGAAAAACTGGTCAAGATATCAAAACAGAGATTCATTCAAAATTCAAAGATGCTACTAATTCACTTAAGAAAAACAGTTCAGTTGTGTATACTCTTCCAACTGGATTTGGTGGAAATAATGAAAATATTTCATTACTAGAACATGTAACGGGGTTGGAAATAGGGAAACAAATTTCTTATTTTTATTATCCTTTAGAAGATCTAACTCAACAACCAAAAACAATAGGCTCTTTTGATGGAAAAGAAGATAAAAAACTCGCAGAACTTTTATCCACTGGAAAAAAAGAGAAAAAATTTGTCGCAATTTCCTCCTCAGAACATTTTCACGCAATCAATGTTCTATCTAGATTTTCTAGTCTTTGCAGTATACTAGAGGTGTGCAAATATGCTCAAGACGACATTACAAAAAATGACCTTTCATCAGATGACTTTCAAGAAATTTTTCTTGATGATATGATTACAGGGTTATATGATCTTAAATCCTTAGGTTCCTCCTTTGAAGGAGCAAATTCTTTGATGTATCTAATAAATGGAAGTGTTAAAGGAATTGACGGATACATAAAAAGACTAATCGATGAAATCCGTACTACTTTAAAGAAAAATGATCTTAAAGCTAGTAGAACAAAAATTGCTATCTCTTGGACACTTGATCAACATGCCATGCGTGGAGATAAAATAGAAATGTTACAAAATCTAACTTCACGACTACGTGATTATATCGGAGATGTAGAAGCTTATGAAGATCCACATTTAGATCTATTTCATAGTGAGAAAACAACCATTGTTGTTGCTTGCTCAAAATCAGATTTTGAAAATATAGAAAAAAACAAAAAAGATTCGAGCCTCATTATCGTAAAGGCCAATCCCTTGTGTGAAACAATCCAATAAGAGTATAAATTAGCTTATCAGTTACTGTGTTTGAAATGTCTAATGAAGATGACTCTATTCCTGTCAATGTAATTTCTGAAAATGAAACAAAAAGTGAAGATAAGGAGAGTGATAATGAGGAAGTTTCTTTGGAATTTTTAAAAAATTCTCTTAACGAAGAAAAACAAAAATCACAAGATTTAGAAAATAAATTAAAACATGCTATTGCAGATTATCAAAATTTAAGCAAGAAAACTCAATCCGATATTGAAAATGGAATAAACAACAATATTTCCCAAATTATGTTGGAATTTCTTAACATTTATGATGATTTCAAGCGAGCAAAGGAAGCTTTTTCAAAAAACGATGAAAATACAAAAGGACTGGATTCAATCATAAAAAATATGGATTCACTACTTGCAAAATATAATGTGGCTCCAATCGACGCACTGGGAGAAATTTTTGATCCAAATCTACATGAAGCAATATCTATTGTTAATGATCCTAAACTAGATGATAATACAGTTGTTAAAGAAATCAGGAAGGGATATATTTCTCAAAATAGGGTTATTAGACCATCATTAGTAGAAATTTCAAAAAAACAAGGAGAAATAAAAAATGACTAAAGTAATAGGAATAGATTTAGGAACAAGTAATTCGGCAGCTGCTGTAATTATGGGTGGAAAGCCCACAATCATACCTGCAGCCGAAGGTGCCACGGTAGGAGGAAAGGCATTTCCCTCAGTAGTGGCTTTTTCAAAAGATGGAGATCTTCTTGTTGGTGAACCAGCTAGGAGACAGGCTGTAACCAATCCTGATAATACTATTGTTGCTGCAAAAAGAAAAATGGGAACCGATCATGTTTTTAAGATGCAAGGAAAAGAGTACAAACCTCAACAAATTTCCTCATTCATCCTTCAGAAAATTAAAAAAGATGCTGAAGCATTTATTGGAGAAACGATTGAAAAAGCAGTAATAACAGTCCCTGCTTATTTTGATGATAATCAAAGACAAGCTACCAAAGATGCAGGTACTATTGCTGGCTTAGATGTTGTAAGAATAATTAATGAACCAACTGCTGCATCATTAGCTTTTGGTTTAGACAAAGCCAAAGAAGACATGAAAATCCTTGTCTTTGATTTTGGTGGAGGAACTTTAGACGTTACAATCATGGAAATGGGAGGTGGTGTTTTTGAGGTAATGAGTACTTCTGGAGATACTCAGTTAGGAGGAACTGATATGGACAAAGCCGTTATTGATTATGTTGTTGATGAATTCAAAAAGAAAGAAGGTTTAGATCTTTCCCAAGACAACACCGCAATGACAAGAATTAGAGAAGCAGCAGAAAAAGCAAAAATTGAATTGTCCACTGTAATGGAAACTGATATCAACCTTCCATTCATTGCTCAAGATCCTTCAGGAGCAAAGAATCTTGAATTAAGAATTACAAGAGCAAAACTAGATGAATTAATCGGACCTATTATAGAGAAATGTAAACCTTCCATAGAAAAAGCTCTTGAAGATGCTAAATTGTCCAAATCTGACATTAACAAAATAGTAATGGTAGGAGGCCCTACAAGAATACCCTTAGTAAAAAAATTTGTAAGTGAAGTAATTGGAAAAGATGTTGAATCGGGAGTCGATCCTATGGAGGCAGTTGCAATGGGTGCAGCAATTCAAGCTGGTATAATTGCTGGAGATGTAACCAGTGACATTGTATTATTGGATGTAACACCATTAACCCTGGGAATCGAAACTATGGGGGGAGTTCGAGAACCTCTCATCGAGAGAAATACAACAATTCCCACATCAAAAAGTAAAGTTTTCACTACAGCTGCCGATAATCAAACTGCAGTAACAATACATGTAGTCCAAGGCGAAAGACCAATGGCAAATGACAACGTTTCTCTAGGAAGTTTTAATCTAACAGATTTACCTCCTGCACCAAGAGGCGTACCACAAATAGAAGTAAAATTTGATATTGATGCAAATGGAATTATCAATGTAACAGCAAAAGACCTTGGAACTCAAAAGGAAGCAACTATTACAATTGAATCATCGACAAAACTATCTAAAGATGAAATAGAAAAACTCAAAGAAGATGCAGAGAAGTTCTCTGAAGAGGATAAAAAGAAAAAAGAAAAAATTGATCTTAGAAATGAAGCTGAAAGTTTCATTTACACTACTGAAAAATTAGTTAACCACGATCTTAAAGACAAAATTTCTCAAGAGCAAGGAATCAAAGTAACTGATGCTGTAAAAGAAGTTAAAGAAGTATTGGATAAAGATATAGAGGCACTCAAACCAAAATTAGAGGCATTAAAGACAACTGTAAATGAGATAACCACCGAACTTTACAAAAATGCCACACCTCCTCCAGGTGCAGATCAAGGTGGAGCAGAGCAACAGGAACAAACAACCGGAGAACAACAGGAACAAACAACCGGAGAGCAAAAATCTGAATCCTCTACAACTGAAGAAACAAAAAATAACTAATTGTGAAAAATCGATCGTTTATACACCAATAATAACTAAAGAATAATTCATGGCTGCAAAACGAGATTATTATGAAGTTTTAGGGGTTTCAAAAGACACTCCTATCAACGAAATAAAATCTCAGTATAGGAAATTAGCGTTAAAATTCCACCCTGATCGAAATAAATCAGCAGAGGCAGCTGAACACTTTAAGGAAATTTCTGAGGCATATGCCGTTATTTCTGATCCTGAAAAAAGGAAAATTTATGATCAGTATGGACATGCTGGTGTTGATGGAAAATACAGTAGAGATGATATTTTCCAAGGTGCAAGTGCTAATTTTAACGATATTTTTGGTCGTGGAGGTGGAGGATTTGACTCTATTTTTGAATCCATATTTGGAAGAGGAGGTTTTGGTGCACAACAACAAAGAGGTTCTGATCTTCTCTATGAAACCTCAATTACCCTAGAAGAAGTTCTGTCTGGAAAAAAAATGGAAATTGATTTGAAAAAAACCATTGAATGTAATACATGTAATGGTTCTGGATGTAAACCTGGAACCTCTCAAAAAACGTGTACTAGTTGCAATGGACAAGGCCAGGTTCGAAAAAGCAGAAGCATGGGATTTGCTTCTTTTGTTACAGTTGAACCGTGTTCATCATGTAGAGGAAAAGGATCTATTGTTGAAACACCCTGTAGTGAATGTAAAGGTAATGGAAAGACAAAAGGAACTAAAAAAATAACTTTTGAAATTCCCCCTGGAGTGGATAATGGAGATTACACGATACCTAATGAGGGTGATGAAATTCCCGGTGGTATGAATGGGGACTTGATTGTAAGAATTAGAGTTCAAACGCATCAGAACTTTAAAAGAGATGGAGCTGATCTTTTTTATGATCAAGATGTTTCTATGATTGATGCCACTTTAGGTAAAGAAGTAACGGTTCCAATTCTAAATGGTTCAGAAAAAATTAAAATTGAATCTGGTAGTCAACCAAATACAATAATCAAATTGAAGGGAAAGGGATTACCTAGAATGAATTCAAGAGGTAGGGGTGATCAATATGTTAGAATTGTTGTGAATATTCCCAAAAAACTAAGTAAACACCAAAAAAATCTCCTCGAAGAATTTCAAAATTCATTGGAATAATTCAAAATCTGATAATCTAAATACAAATTTAGTTTTGTTTTTTGATAAAATCTCTAATTATAACTTGATGACCTTTTCTAATATGTAAAGAGTGACCTGATTTCAAAATTTCGTTAATTTTTTCATAATCATAATATTTTGTATTGTATCGTCCCAAAATTTTTTTACAATTACTACAATAGATTTCTCTAAATTTCATTTATCATTCCTTTTTTATTGAAACAAATTTTAAAAAACCAAGTAATAAAGAAACTTATTCTAGATTTTTGAATTCAAAATTGCGGGAGTCGCCCAGCCTGGCCAACGGCGTAAGGTTCAGATCCTTATCTTTTAGGAGTTCGTGGGTTCAAATCCCACCTCCCGCATACATATTTTCAATCAATTTCCCAAAATTTTCTTGATATTTTTTAAGAGGAGTTTATTTATCATCTCCCCTGAGGCTTTTCCTCTTAAATTTTTCATAGCGATTCCCATTAAGGGACCAATGGCTCTTTCTTTTTGATTTTCAATAATTTCTTTATTTTCATTGGTTATTTTTTCAATTATTTCCTCTAATTTTGCCTCATTGAGTGTCTCGATCAAAGTATTCTTTATGGCCTCATCTAAGGAATTGGATCTTCCTGCCATAATGTCTTCAAAAATTATTTCAATTGATTCTTTTGTTATTTTTCCATTTTGCAAGTATTCAAATGTCTTTTCTATCTCTTCATTGGTGAGAAGATTTGAATTCAAACCATTCCTCTCTAAATTGGTAATAGAAGAACACAGGATAGAAGCAACAAAGGTTGGATTGATTTGAGTTTTTGAAGATATTTTTTCAAATAAATCAATATACTGGGAATCAAATACTTGTTCAGCTAATTGAAAATTCAGGTTATATTTTTCTTGCAGTTCCTTGAGTGACTCGTCCCAAGATTTTGGTATGTTACTTTCAGCATCTTCTAATTCCTTTTTCGTTACTATAATGGGTGGCACATCTGTTTCTGGATACATTCGTGATGCTCCTGGTCGAGGTCTAAGAAATACTGTATCGCCTTTAGGAGTTGCCAATCTCGTTTCAGCAGGAACTCCTTTGGTTGCAGAGTTAATTCGATTTATGATTGATTCAATTGCCAAATCAATTTTTACTGCTGGGGCGGCAATAATTAAAAAAGCGTCATTTTCATTAATTTTTAAAAGATTTTTTACAATTTCTATGTCTTTTTCTTCTATACCATAATTTGGTAATTCATCGGAATGAAAAACTCCACCAATCCCATAAAATTTTACTAACTGTCCGATCTCCTTTCCTAATCTAATTCCTTCATAAGGTGAATAACCAAACATTCCTGCAAAGTTGGAAATTTTTAATGCCTTTATTACCGAATTATCTTTAAGAGCTTTTTGAATTATTTTCGATCTACAATTTTTCCAATCATCTGTTATTTCCTGAATAGACTCTTTTGCAGCCTCCTCAAATTTACAATTTTTTAATTTCTTTGCAATTTTGACTAAACCATGCTGTCTTTTAGCCTCAAATTCTACTATTTTTTCAAGTTGATCTAGTTGCTGTACTCCTTTTACTTCTACAACTCCCCCACCATCTTTTACAGACACATTAACATCTTGTCGAATGGATCCTATACCTCTGGTAACTTTTTTTGTACTTCTTAGAAGCTTACCTAGGGATAATGCAATTTTTTTTACTTGTGAAGGTCTTCCTTCAACTGGTTCCAAAGCAATTTCAACTAGGGGTACTCCAAGACGATCAAGACTGTATTCTCTAACTGACCCTTTATCCCCGATTAGTTTTGCAGCATCTTCCTCCAAGCAAATTGATTGAACTCCAATTTTTTTACCTTCCACTTCGATGAATCCTCCTTGTGAGATTAACATGGTTCTCTGAAAACCCGTTGTGTTAGAACCATCAATCACAGTCTTCCTCATCGGATAAATTTCACTAAAAATATTTGAATTTAATGAGGAAGCAATAATCAAAGCCAATTTTTTCGCATCTTCATCTAAATTGTGAGGAGGTTCCTCATCTTCTTCTACAAGACAGCTACTCTGAGAATTTGCATAATAAGAAATTATTTTTGATTTTGATTTTTCAAATAATGCTGCTGGATCATATTCTCCCAATTCACTTTTTACAGCACGTAATTTTCTTTGGAATTTTTTTGTATATTCATCTGACTCTATTGGTGGACAATTACAAAATAATTTTTTATTAGTTTTCAACTGCTGATGAATCTCTAATCCAACCTTTACTCCGACATCTTCAAAAACAAATTCACTCATTTTTTATCCTCTTTTATTTTGATATTTCGGAAGAAAAATTCTCAAGCATCATTTTCTTTATTTCCTCAGGATTATCCGAATTACCCAATACCCACATTGCTTTTACCAAGGCAACTTCTGGGATCATATTCTCTAATGGAACTATTCCTAAATTAAGTAAATCCCGACCGCTCTCATACACCGTCATCCCTACTCTCCCATCAATACACTGAGAGGTCATGCCTAGAAAAATTCCCTTTTTCTGGGCTTTTTTTACACTATCATACAAAATTTTGCCAATATGCCCAAGACCAGTGCCCTCAAAAATAATAGCCTTATAATCCATATCAATAATTTTCTCCAAAAGATCTGCTCTATATCCTGGATAATACTTTACCAAAGCTACATTGGTGTCCAATTTAACTTTGGGAGAAAATTCACTTTTCTTAAAATATTCACCTTTAACATTTTTTTGAATTTTATCATTAATAACCAAATAAGCTGGATTGTCTCCAACCGTTTCAAAGGCACTTCTTTTACTGGTGTGATTTTTTCTTACTCTGGTGCCATAATGACATGAAATAGTTTCATCGTTTTCATCATGGTGCATTACAACATAAACACCATTAGTTTTACATCCAACAAGAAATCTAGTTGCCCCAATAAGATTTAGTGCTGCATCTGACGAAGCGCGATCAGAAGATCGTTGTGAACCTACAAGAACAACAGGAATTGGATATCCTGCTAACGCAAATGAAAGAAAGGAGGATGTATAATGCATTGTATCTGTTCCGTGAGCAATAATAATACCGGAATACTTTGATTTAGCAAACTCTACTAACTTGTTTGCAATTTGTAACCAGTGATCTGGCATTATGTTTTCTGAATATTCAGAAAATAAAACTTCAGTGTCAATGTTGGCCATATTGGAAAGTTCTGGAACTGAAGAATTCAGTTCTTCCCCTGTTAAAATCGGAGTCACTGCACCTGTTCTATAATCTACTTTACTTGCAATGGTTCCACCTGTGGACAAAAGAAGAATATTTGGAAGAGAAGGATTTTCTTTTCTTTTTTGTTCTATAATTCTAATTTTTTCAGCAGAAGGAAATTTTTCCACTTTAGAAATTTTGTCTAGGTCTAGACCAATATTGTAACCGCTTTTCAATTTAAGAACAATATGCTTATCATCTTGGTGCTCATATCTGGGCATGATTATTCCATAATATGTCAATTCTGATGTTATTTTGACTGAATCTCCAACTGCTAAATCATTTGATTTTAGAAATTCTAAAGTGGCTCCTCTATAACCGGTATATTCAGACATTTACGAGAATTACTTTTTGTCTATTTAATAAAAACTACCTGTAATAAGAGGCAACAAGTTTTTCGCCCATCTTGAGATCCTTTTGTTCACGAACCTTCTTTACGGCTTCCTCAAAGTGTTTCATTGTTACTTTGGCATTATCAGAACTTTTTTCTACATCCTTAACATCTGGATGTTTGTCCAAAAACTCATGAATAACCAAGGAAACTGCAGTATTGGAAATAGCTGCAACATCTGCACCACTAAGACCATCAGTTAATTCTGCAATCTTATCATAATCAACATGTTGGGGATCGTTTGGATCATCAATAACTGGTATTGTCTTTGCACCAATTTGGATAATCCTCTTTCTACTTTCTTTATCTGGAAGTGGAATTTGAATAATTTTATCAAATCGCCCTGGTCTAAGCAAGGCAGGATCTATCATATCTGCTCTGTTTGTAGCAGCTAAAACAACAACACCATGCATGTTTTCCATTCCATCTAGTTCAGTTAATAATTGACTTACAACTCTTTCAGTAACTGCAGTTTCGCCTCCAGCTCCTCTTATTGGGGCAATTGAATCGATTTCATCAAAAAATACTACGCAAGGTGATGCTTGTCGTGCCCTTCGGAAAATTTCTCTTATTCCCCGTTCTGATTCACCTACCCATTTTGATAATAATTCCGGACCTCTAACAGAGACAAAGTTTGCTTCACTTTCAGTTGCTACTGCCTTTGCAAGAAGGGTCTTTCCTGTTCCACTAGGACCATGAAGTAATATTCCTCTTGGCATTCTATGTCCTAGTTTATTGTAAAGGCCTGGATATTTCATTGGCCATTCAACTGCCTCTTGCAACTCTTGTTTTACATCTTCTAAACCACCAACTTGATCCCATTTGACATCTGGATTTTCAATGAATACTTCTCTCATTCCAGAAGGAGTAACTTCAATCAGAGCTTTTTGAAAGTCTTCATGATTTACTACTAGTTGCTCAAGGGTTTCCGGTGGAATCTTATCTTCTTCTAAATTCAATACGGGAAGTAATCTTCTTAGGCATTTCATTGCAGCCTCTTTACAAAGATATTCTAAATCAGCGCCAACATATCCGTGACTTACAGCTGCAATTTTTTCAATATCAACATCATCTGTTAATGGCATATTTCTACTGTGAATTGATAAAATATCTTTTCTACCTTTTTTGTCTGGAACTTTAATTTCGATTTCTCTATCAAATCGTCCGGGTCTTCTTAAAGCAGGATCTATTGCATTAGGCCTATTTGTAGCAGCAATTACTATTACTCTTCCTCTAGCCTCTAAACCATCCATTAATGATAACATCTGTGACACAACTCTTCTTTCTACTTCACCAGTCACCTCTTCTCTTTTTGGCGCAATGGAATCTATTTCATCTACAAAAATAATGGAAGGTGCTTTTTCTCTTGCTTCTTTGAAAATTTCTCTTAACCTAGCTTCACTCTCACCATAAAATTTACTCATTATTTCAGGACCAGAAATACTTATGAAATGAGCTTGACTCTCGTTGGCAACAGCTTTTGCAAGTAAAGTTTTACCAGTTCCAGGAGGACCAAACAGTAAAACTCCTTTTGGTGCTTCAATTCCCAACTTTTCAAAAATCTCTGGATGTCTTAGTGGCAATTCTATCATTTCTCTAACTTTCTTTATTTCGTCTTGTATTCCACCAATGTCCTCATAGGTAACTTGGGGAACCCCTCGCAATGTTTCTCCTTTTTCAGCAATATGGAAAACAGTCTTTTGAGTAACCAATACTGCATCAGCTGCAGGTGTTACGCCAATAACTTGGAAAGTTAAACGTCCACCAAAATAAGGAACCATAACATTGTCTCCTTTTATCAAAGGAACGCTTTCTAATGCATCTGCAAGATATCTCTCATCAATTGGAGGGATTGCCTCAAGTGGAGCTACAACCACTTTTTCTGCAGCTACTGCTTTGATTTTCCTTACGGTAATGGTATCACCAATTGCAATTCCAGAATTATTTCGTCCTAAACCATCAATTCGAATAATGCCCTTTCCTTCATCTGAAGGATATAATGGAAGGCATTTTGCTACTGTTCTTCTTTTCCCTTTAATTTCAATTACATCACCTGTTGATGCTCCAAGTGTATCCATAGAGTCATAGTCGATTCTAGCAACTCCTCGCCCAACATCTCTAGTATATGCTTCTAAAACCTTCAAAGATAGGGCATTTTGACTCATAAAGGAAATTCAGCCGTCTAATTTTTATACCTTTGTGGTGTTTTTGCTGGAAACATAATAGAATCACAAGATTAAAATCCACAGTAAGCAGGAAACGATCTACTTGGGTAAAAGACCGTTAGTAAGAAGACGTGGCCGTGGAGGAAATCAATTTAGATCTACTTCTACTGGTAAAGTAGGAAAACAAGCAACATATCCTCGTTTTACATTATCTGAGCAACATTCTGGAGAAATAATTGATCTCATTCATGAACGTGGGAGAGAAGCACCGCTGGCCAAAGTTAGATTTGAGGATGGTTCAGTTTCATTTGTACCTGCAGTTCTTGGGACCAAAGTAGGGACAAAATTGGATTTTGGTTTAAAATCAAAAATTGAACAAGGAAACGTGATTAGTATCCAGAACATTCCTGACGGAACAATAGTTTGTAATATTGAAAGGCATTTTGGTGACGGGGGAGCAATTGTAAAGTCTGCTGGCACCAACGCAACAGTTTTTTCTCATGGTGAGGAAGGAGTAA
>JASFUC010000004.1:0-25212 GCA_050050475.1 Nitrosopumilaceae archaeon | reverse complement strand
AAATGCTTCTATTACGATTTTAATAAAATGAAAGGCATAGTGGAAGGATTATTCCAGACTAAAAATTCCGTGGGCTGCTGCCATGAAAGCAAGAACAAAGCCATTCAAAGTTCTCATGTGTATTGCCTCATTTCCATCACCTAATTGCTCGATTTCAGCTTGAAGTTCTTTCTGTTCAGGGAGAAATTCAATACCATCAAGCTTTCGTTTGTAAGCTAATTTCCTCATTATTGTAGGCAGGTCAGGATTTTCACGGTAATTTGCCTGTTCGGGGATAGGGGAGTACTCTATTGCAAGGTATGGCCTCTTACCTTCACGCCTAAGATAGTTAATTATGGGTACAGATTCGTCGTTTTGTACAATAATGCACAGATCAAAGTCGATTGATTTCAGATATTTGATAAATCTAAAGTGTCTCAGTCGCCCTTCATGTTCCTCCACCCTTTTAATCTGAATAGCACTTGGTTCAGTTAGAATAATCGAATAGATTTTTTTATCACAATAAACTCCAATGGTTGTTTTGTTCATTTGAAATATATTGCAAAATTGTCCTTGTAAACTTTGACGCCTACTATTTTGTCTTAAATGTAAAGAGGTTTCAAAAGATCTGAAAATCTTTGTTTGATTTGTCAAAAAATATCTGGAATTATAATTAAAATTGAAATCTTAAAAAATCAATACATGTTAGGTCCAGTAGCATTTATTCTAGGAGGAATTGCAACTCTAGTTTCCCTTTGGGCATACTTTGAAAAGGGTTTGGGGACCTAATCATACACAGACAAATCCTTCGTGCTCTTTAAATAGAAAATTGTGTAATTATAATCATGACAAACATTACCATGTGGAAATGCTATAGATGTGAATTGACATTTCAACAAGAGGCACATGCCAAATTTCACAAGAATCTATCAAACCACAACTCCCAAAAGGTAATGATATCATGCGCTTGATTCTTTGATCTTTTTGGCACAATCATCGCACAGCATTATTTCAATTCCAATAATATCAACTGGCTTTTTGTTGGGATGATCACAAGAAATGGTCATTTTGGATATTTTGTATATTTTGAAAAATTATTTTAATTTATGGTACATCAAAGGTAGGTAAATTAGGATTAATTTGAGACGATTTTCTCGTTGGCTGTGAATCCTCCATGAATTCTTCGAAGAGCTCTTGTTGATACCTTGAACCAAGAACAAAGACAGCAGTCAATATTCCCGCTGCACAAATAATGGCTATAGCTACTAGTACAATGGTCTTCAAACAATGTTTGTAAGATGTTTGGAAATTAAAAAGTTGTTTTGACAATAGTAAAAAGCAATTGTCGTGTATTACAATACATGAGCCACAAGATTCTGTGTCTTTGTACCTGTACAGGAATTGAAATTATGACTGCTATAGGCATAACAGGTTATCTGTTATTTTTGGGAGAGTTCATTCTGGCCTTAATTTCGAGCATAGTATTTGCAAAATTAATCTCATTTCATTTTATCATGGAATACTATGACAAAAAGACTCAGAAAAAGTCTCAAAGCTTAAGTCTCAAGAATACCCAAGATTGTTATGAAACCACAATCATGTAGAAATTGCGGTAAAGAAATTTTTCAAAACCAAAGAGTCTGCCCTAAATGCGGAAGAGAGACGGAACAAGACGATCCAGATTAAATTAAGAAATTTTCAGAAATTAGATAAAAATCAGTTCAAGAAAGATTGAATCCAAAATTTGCTAAAGGCATATACTCGAATTAATTCAGTTTTACCAATACTTTATTTTCTACAAAATTAATATTTTATACAATGGAAAAAGATCTTGAGGAAAGAATTCAATCTATAATTTTAGAAACATTTCAAGATACCGAGCAAGAATGGATCAGTTATTTCCAACACAAGGCAGCTCAAATGAATTTAGATCAAAAATCCTTTTTCATAGGAATGATGTATCCCAAAATTGTAAAAAATCTTGAGGACAATAACATTCACATTCGAATAAAATCTGATTCTTGGGGTGACCACGAGGTTGAGAAGATAAACTCAATGCTTGGAGCATTGTACGAAAAGTTTGTTTAAAATCTACTAAGACTTAAGTTCAGAGATGAACAGTTATGAATTAATGAGTGACAAAGAATCAAAAAATGAAAGGTTCTATGAGCCAAGAAATTGGGACAAGTTCATGCGGATAGATGACGAACCAGAACATGAAGCAATTAGTTACTGTGGAAAATGTGGTCATGTCATCTATGAGGGGGATATGTTCTGTACAAAGTGTGGAGCTGAAAAAAGAAAAGAAAAACTTGACTAGTTTCCATCAATTTTACAATTAGCAGCACCTGGAAGACAGTAAATTTGAAATTTCCACAGATGTGTTTGTGAGGAGCCGTTACCAGAAACTGAAATGTAGGCCAATAGTGTTTCATAGTCATCAAAACTTTTTGGAATCTCCCATGAAAAAACAAAGTTTCCGTTTTGATCAGTTAGTCCATCAAATTCTCGGATAATGTTTTCCCCATAATCTTCTATTGTAAGAGTAACTTTGGCCCCCTCTAATGGCAGGTATCCATCTGTCACAAGGACATTAATTGTATGGGTTGTCCCACGACGGACCAATTGCTCTCCTGTGATTACTACTTGAAGTTGGGTTGAGGGTTTGCTAGATGTTACGATCAGTCCAAGATCTGCTAAATGCTGAATAGAATTTATCAATGCAGTATCAGATATTTTGTCTTGGGACCACCACTCAAAGTTTTTCAAAAGCCACAGCGGGAAGTTTGATTCAGGTACTGCAATTTTTGTCAGATGGAAATAGGATATTGATTTTATTTTGCCATCAAATTTGGTTACTATCTGATAGGTGCCAGGTGGAGATTTTCCATTGATTGGGTATAAAGTAGAATATCTACCTGTCTCAAGAAGGGGAGACGAAATATTTTCCGAACTTCTATCAGGCCTATTAATTTGTAAATCGACCTTTGAAGTTTTTCCATACTCATCGATTCTACCTGAAATTTTTACAAAATCAGTTTCACCAACTCTTGGAATGTGGTAAATATGTCGTGAGTCTATTGTATTTTTTATTAATTTTTGATTAGCCATATCAGAGATAATTACGGAAATGGTTTTTTCATCAAGATTGTTTGAAGAGTGCAATTGTTTTGTTTCAAGTTTTATGGAGTCAGGTATTTCAGAATATGCAAAGGAAAATGAAATTACAATCAACAAAGCTAAAAAAATTATCTTCATGTTTTTTCAGGAGGGCTCTGATTCTACTTTGATCTTTTCTTCTAGCTCATCAAGATCCAAATCTTCCTCTGAAGAGTATTTTGCACTTGACTGACCATAATTACTAGTCTTCATCTCAGGGGTTTCAGGATGATCTCGAGTAAGTTTTACGAGATATTTTCTTTCTGAAACTAAAAGCATTTTGTTTTGCTCAAGTATTTCTTTAATTTGCTTTAGTCTAGGAATATCACCATATCCATTTTCAAGCATTCTATTTACATCATCAAGCAAAGATGTCATGTCTTACTGTTAAACTTAAGATGATTAAATTGATTTCTAATCTTTGCAAAGTTGTAAAAAATTTAAAGTTCCAATCCGAAGGCCCCCGCGACGTTTGAAAACCTCATGTAATCTTCCAGATATTGTCTTCCCTTTGGAGTAATCACGAAGGTATTTTTCCCGTCATACTCTATTTTGTTAATTAATCCTGAGCCCGTCAGATTCTCAAGGAACTTTGAAAGTCGGGAGTGTGAAAGATTGGCCTGTGCCAACAACCTCGTTGTTTTGATTCCTTCTTCTCCAGATTCTTTTGTTACAGTAAGCAAATCCCCGACAATCTGCATACTGGTTCTATAGTTGGACATGTTTTATTATATACAAATTTTGAATAAAAGGAACATGAACGATTTCTATGTGTATTTTGTGTTTTTTTAAAATTATTTCAAATGAAAATTAAAAATAAAATCACTGTAACATGGAAGTTGTTACACTAGTTTGGACATACAAAATATCTTAAAATTGATGTGAAAAATAATTTTTTCAAAAATACAGGTGCTGGATTTTAATTGAGAATCAAAACTCGAAATTATCCACCAAAACTTTCTTCTCGTTGTTGAGAATATTTTCCCTTATCGTTTTTTCCAAACAAAATAATTTCAATAATGTTTGCTTTGTCTTCATCAGTTAAGTCAAAGCCACGGGACTGAAGATAATTGAAAAGTTGTTCCGAATGTATTTTCATGATCTTTCTTTCCTGGTTTTATTCAACTTGAATTCTATTGTTATAATTGTTAAAAAAAATCTTGTGACAACTGTTTTGAGTAGTTTTATCTAAAAAAATTGTACAGATTTAGAAAGTTCGCAGTAAAAATCGGCACCAAATTTTGGCTTTTTTTATATTCTGACTTGTTATCAGGCTTCTTAGTTTTAAATTCCTTGTTAAGAAATAAAAAATCAGTATAAATTATACAATAGATGGTATGATGTGCTTGGTCTGAGGACAACACCAACCGTCTATTGAATATTTATTCTCAAAATCAAAATAAAAATAGAACGTAGAATTTATTCGTAGAAATTATCAGTACGGCCTTTATACTGATTAATCAAAATAGAAATGATTGGAACTGTCACCAAGTACCCTCTCCTCGGTTTTGGTCTTAAGTTCCAGTTAAAATATTCCATTTTTCCATCTATACTATCATTATTCCATTTGTAATCAAGTACTGAATCCCTTTAACAAAATCATCATCAGAGATTAAACCTTGTGACCACCAATCAGCGTTATTTTTAACCCATTCTGGAATAGTTTTTGGTGTTGAGGTTTGTGTTGATTTTGTCTCTGGAATTACCATTATTTCTTTTTTGATCAAATATTGAATTCCAGAAACAAATTCTGAGTCAGATATTCCTCCCTGTACCCACCACTTTGCGTTGTTTCTGATCCATTCAGGAATGACCGATTCTTGGTTTTTATCAAAAGAAGGCGAGCTACGTGATTCTAAAATTAAAAATGAAGTGCTTGCAGTTAGTGGATCAAATTCACTACTAATGTTAATTTCAAATTCTCCAGTCAATGACTGATCTCCAAATTTAAGATCGGTGTTCAATAAAGGATACGCAATTTGAACTGACCATAAATCATTCCCAGACGATTTTGGATAAATCTCTGAATTTTTTAGAACTTTTTCAGTTGGCAAATGAATCACCTTCATGTAGTGTTTGCCATCACTGGGAGAATAATTTTGTATTTCAACTAGGGCACGAATTATCTGGTTTGGTGCATTTAGATAAAATATTGAAGGTCCATCCATGGTGATGGTAATTATTTTCTGATCAGTGGTTATCGTATTTTTTTCAGGTAGAGGGTTTTGTGGAGTTTCCTTTTTGAAAGAAAATGAAATTTCTTTTTTTGCAGATTCAAAGAATATGTGGATAGGATAGTTTCCATCCTGTTGGAAAAATCCCCCTCCTATATCAAAGCTAAAGATAAATGAGCCATTAGAGGCGGGTCTTGTTTGACCAAGGGATACTATGCTCCCTTCAGGATCAGTTACACGATAAGTTACATCAATTGCAGAGTGAATCTCGGGATCGAAATTTTTGATATTCCCACTTACCGTGACTTTGTCCCCTTCAAAGTAAACTGTTTTGTCAGTTTTAGCGATTATTGTTACTTCGGATTGCGCATATCCTTCAGAGACACCCCATAGTATTACTCCGACAAGGAGTGATAACAATAAAGGTTTCATCCATTTGTTGTGCTGTAGTGACTTCTTAAGATGTTTTTCATCAACGGCAAATACACGTCTTGAGCCCAGATCTTGGTTTTACAACCAGCCAGCAGTTTGTCACAGTACTGTTTTTCGTCTTCTGTTAGTTGTGAGGCATGAAGATAGTTTTTCTTTGCTGCCAGTTCGTAGAGAAACGAGTAGTATTCCCGAAGGATCTCTTTTTCTTGAATTTCTTGCGTAGTCATCATTAACCAAGGGAATGAAATCCCCAGAATTATTTAGAATCTGGCTTACTTTTTGCCCATTCTATGTTCAGAATTGGAATTTTTTTTACCAATATGGTTCAATAATTGAACACCTGTTACTATCTTAGCATCAGGAAATACTAGTTGACTCCAAAATGACCATGGCTGAGCCTATAATTGAGCAAAAAAAAGAAGTTAAAATCGATGCAATAGACAGACAGATTCTAAATTTACTCATTGCAAATGCCCGAGATTCCACTAGAACCATAGTAAAAAAACTACAAGGTATGGGAACAGAAATGTCAGAACGTGGAGTAGGAAAGAGGATTGCTAGACTAGAAAAACTCGGAATAATTCATGGTTACACTACAATGGTTGACCTCAACCAAGTAAACATGCCAATTTTAAGACTGATAACAGTGAAATTCACATCTCCAAAGGATTTTGTTACAAGATTAGAAGAAATGAAACAGTATCTTACCAGTGCTCCCTATTGTGATTTTTCTGCCAGAACCAACGGAAATATTGATTGGATAGAGCTGAAATTTTTCAATAATCACGAACAGGCTCAACAAGAAGAGGATCTCTATCGTGCCTGGTTTGGTGACATTATGGAAGACTACCGATCATATGATCTTGATATTCATAAGATGGGTTGGCAGTTATTTGATGAAGATGATTTTAATCGATTTATCAAAAGTACCTGCAAAAAAGAAGGAACTGAAGCTCGTTCGGATTCATCAAAATCAAAAAGATAGGCAAATAAATTTTCTTAAATAGCAAAAATGTGTATTGTAATTATGGCTTTCAGAAAATGCGTACATTGTGGTAAGGAATACGAAGATGTTTTCAATAGGCGAATTTGTTCAGATAAATGTTCTCTGGAAATATCCTAAAAAGATTTGAAAATTATTTTTTGGGATAAAAAAAGAAAATTAATGGGTAAGCAAATCTTCCATCTTTTTTCTTGGTTTGGGTTTCCATATTGCTTTCATGACCTAATTACGACATGTTTCTAATTAAAAACAATGATTTGTTACAAGAAAAATTTACTTGTATTTTTCAAAAAATATCTTTGTGTAAAAAAGGAAATATACAACTGTTAAACCCATGTATTGGTTTTTAGGGTTTTTGAGGGTCAATTATCAGGATTTAAAAAATCTGATTTTTCTGCATCAATTACGATGATTTTACGCATAGATTCTAAATTACGGAAATGAAGATTTTGAATAATTTTACATTCAATTTTTGATTCTCTCATTCCAATTCTAACTGAAACCAAAATTTGCTCAGCCATTGATTCGGGATAGGTTTTGCCAAAACAATCTTTGTTGCAAAAAATGATTTGGCTATTTCCCAGTTCCTTGGCCAATGTCGGTTTGAGGTTTTGAGTTGAAAAATCAATTCCTATTCCTGTAGATTGTTTTCTTTTCCTTATCTCATTTTTTAAAACCAAAGGCATGAATAATTGGTCAGGACCCAAACCCAAGTCCCATAATTCATCATGTGTTTTTTCTAATGTTTCCACAACATTGTCAAAGTTTGTTTTAATAGTTTCACAGGGGATTTTTTTTAATTCAAACAGAAAACTAGCAAATTCGTGATTTGCCAAATGTCTTCCAATATCCTTTGCCATGTCTTCTAACAGATCCTTTTTTTCCAAAATAGCATTATATTTTACATCTGCAAAATAGAGTAAAGGTTGAAAGTTTGGAGAATTTGTTCTTTTTACATCCATAAACTCTTCTATATCTGTCAAATTTTCATAATGGAAACGAATTCTTTCGGTAAAACTCTCTGAATCAAAATTCAATAATTTATTGAAACCATTTTAGCAAATAACGATTTTCCAACATCTCACACCGCATTATAACGCAGGTTAAGTGGAATTTTTTAGGCACAATCGGGGGGCTCTCCATTTTTACTGATAGCCGATAAAATCGTGTACACCTCAAATAGCCTGAAGTTCGAACTAAATTGAGAGATTTACTAAAGGATTTTTTGGTTTGATATTTTAGGCACAAAAGTTCCGTTTCTGAACTTGTAGTGTATAATGATAATTCAATAAATGAACAAAACATGCCAGAAAAGTTAGTTCCATTCTAAATAATTCTGCAGTATTAATGAGATTGACAAAACATGAGCACAATCAACGTACAACAACAAATCTCCCAGAACAAAAGAAAACTGGGAGTAATAGGTTTGCTTGCCTTACCTATCGTTGCAGCAATGGCTCATCAAGGAAGTGTATCCTTGGAACAAGTACCGCAAATACTCTCATCGGGAGTATTTCCAGTCCTTTTCACATTTGGATCATGGGGTATTGCTGTGAAAATGGCATTAAAATTGAGAAAGTAGGTTAAAACCTCCTCTCAATTTTTTTATTCTGTTTTTCTTATCGGTTTTTCGAATCAATTTTTAAGAACTAAATTACTGTTCTTTCTGTGAAAGCATTACGTTTTGATGGAAAGAATCTAAATTACATTAAAGATTATCCTAAACCCCAAACCGGTGAGGCATTGGTTAGAGTTGACATGGCAGGAATTTGCGGAACTGATTTGGAGATTTTGCAGGGATACATGTCGTATGAAGGAGTCTTGGGCCATGAATTTGTAGGAGTTGTAGTAGAATCAAAAAACAAGGATCTTGTAGGAAAAAGAGTGGTGGGAGAAATTAATGTTGGATGTGAAAAATGTGATTCTTGCAAAAAAGGGATGCAAAGACACTGTCCAAATAGAAGTGTTTTAGGAATTTTAAATCGAGATGGGGCCTTTGCAGAATTTCTGTCACTGCCTGAAAAGAACCTTCATGTTATTCCAGATTCAGTTACAGACAGGCAGGCAGTTTTTGTAGAGCCAATCGCAGCTGCATTTGAGATAAAGGAACAGGTTTTATTGAGACCTGATTGGCATGTTGCCATTGTAGGAGATGGAAGGTTATCTCAACTAATAATATCAGTTCTGAAGACAAGTTGTTCTGACATTACTTGTTTTGGAAGACATCAAAACAAGCTAGAAAGACTTGAAAAGTTAGGAACAAGAACAAAGATTGGAATCGAATCTGATGAAGAGTTTTCCTATGACTTAGTAGTAGAAGCCACTGGAAACAATTCAGGATTTTTAGATTCAATGAAGCTTGTTAAACCAAAGGGTACTGTTATCTTAAAATCTACAATTGCCTCAAAGGAGAGTCTCGATTTGACGCCTGCAGTAGTCAACGAAATTACTCTTGTAGGTTCTAGATGCGGTCCCTTCAGACCTGCAATTAATGCCCTTGCATCTGGCATAATTTCTGTTGATGGCTTGATTGACTCAGAATACCCGCTGGAGAAATTTGAAGAAGCATTTGACCAAGCAAAAAATTCAAAAACGTTAAAGGTGGTTTTGAAGCCATAAGCTTGTTCAAAGTATTGTTCATGTTAACCAATTTTAATGAACTAAACGTAATCTTGGTTATTAAGGGTCAAAACACTTCGCTCGATCAAAAATTATTTTTCACACGCAGGGATATCTTCATGCTTTGTAACAAACCTCTATGAGCGAAGTACAACTAAGCGACAGAATAAGAATGGCTCACACCATAGAAGTTGAAAGTGCAGCAAGAAGAAAAGTTGCGTTAAAAGTCAGTTGGTATGATGTGCATGGAAAAAATCATACCCAACATTACTCATTAAATGAAGGTTCTACTATAGAACTCTAATCATTTTTTTTCTTCATATTGGGTTGGATTCGTCTACTAGTTCTTTTTGGTGCTTTAATTTGTAGTGGGTTTTAAGATATGTGTATCCTAGAATCCTTTTACCACAAATGTCACACTCTACTCTTTTTACCATCTATCGCCAAACTTTATGCATGAAAATTATATTTAAACAACTGGAAGTGTAACACGATCAATTTACAAGGCGAGATTTTAAAAAATTGAAAGATTTTTGGCGGTCTAACTTACCGTAACTGAACCGTTAGCCCAAGGATGAATCATGCAAAAATAATTGTACTCTCCTGTCTTTTCAAATTTGAAAGAAAAAGTTTTTCCTGCCTTTATCAGACCACTGTCAAATAATCCATCTGGCCCTTCAATGATGTTTCCACTGGTAACAGTATGAGATGTAGAGTCATCATTTCTCCAAATTACTTCTCCTCCTGCAAAGATTATCAATGATGGTGGGTCATAACAAAGATTTGCTTCTTCGCATCCAGGAATGTTAGTTCCTTTTGGAATAGAAACAAGCCTTGCAGGTAATTTTGATGTAGTAACTTCTTTTGTAGTTTCACCAAGTTGTTGGGTTTCTTCTGCTACTTGTTTTGTTGTTTCTTTGACTTTTTCAAGTATATCATTGCTGGATTCTTTTATGTCCTGTCCTGTTTCTTTGATTGTAATAGTAGTTTTTTCAACGATTGGAGTAATTTCGGACGAAGAGGGACCTGAAAAGGTGGTAAATCCTAACGCAATTGCTACTACTGCAATTGCAATACCAATTCCTGCTTTGTCCATTGATGTCATAAAAATACTAATCTTGGTCTCCCCTTAAAGTAGTTATGATATTATCAAAAAAGAAAATTAAGCGAACAGATTAAGTATTGTTACAAGGTTTTATTTTGTATGACTGATGATCCTTATTGTCACTGTGGGTCCTGTGGACATGAGAAAGTAGATGAATGTTATGCAAAACAATGTTCATGCTGTTTAACTGATCATCAGGGATCTTTTGGCAAAAATAGATAGTTCTTTTATGCAAAATTTCGATTTGTTTTATTTCCTTTTATTCAGGTCTTCCTAATTTTTCATGGACTAGTATTCATCTTCCATGGTTTTTCTCTCAGAAATTAGTTCGTTTACATAACTACAAAATTTGCACTTGCATTTTGACATAATTATGAATAATTCTATTTTGATTTAATGTCAGGTATGACTTTTAAAAAAACAAACAGTTCAATTTTGTTATGACAGTGTAAAGGGATTTTGGAACATTTCAGATCATTTAAATAAATTATTCATGTAATAATTACTGATTCAAGTCTGCCTGCTATCGCCCGATAGTCAAGTTTTGACTTGGGTCATTTCTTAATTTTAAACCAAACGAATACTTCAATAGTAGAGACAACGTTTGGTAACCATGGCACTTGGAATTATCATAGCAATTGTTGTAATTGCATTATTAGCGGTTGTTATGGTAAAGTTGTACAAAAATACAAGTAAGACAAGTTATTTTGGAGAGCCTAATCGATGTCAAGTTTGTGGGCGACGTGGAGATACTGAAATTTGCCCATTTTGCAAATCTGATTCAAAATCATTAAGATAGCTAGTCTTCTAGATATTCAATGAATTTTCCGGTATTTTCAAGTTTTATGGAATTTATCTCTTCAAGGTTATTCATATAGTTCATTTTCAACATAGAGTCTGATGCAGTATACAAGACTTCTTCTATGTAAAATGTTCTTGAATTTCCCATACCATAGTATCTGGTGTCACTTTCAGTGTGGGTTACAGTTCCTTTGAGATTGATTCCTTCTTGTATATCTAGATCAAATACGTAAAATCCATTCCAACGGTTCCAATCAGGTGCAATCTTTCCAATCTGTATCCCTTCTAATGATTTTGTGTCACTACTTATTGGAATTGAAAGTAGACCTTTTCTCTTATCAAAGAAAAATGCCTTGTGGTCATTTAGTGCCTCAGAGTGCGTAGAAGAATCTCCAATGACATATTCATCAATTACTTTTGGATTGCTTACGTTTGATACATCAAAAAGCGCAACCTTGACACCAAGTTGTTGTACTCTACCACTTCCTATTTCTTTTGTGTCTCGTCCAACACCTATCACATGATCATCATCATATGGATGTAGATAGTTTGAGAAACCTGGAATTTTTAGTTCTCCTAAAATCTTAGGAGTGTCAGTCGATAAATCAATTACAAAGAAGGGATCAATTTGTTGGAATGTTACAAGGTATAATCGGTCACCCATGAATCTTGCAGAAAAGATGCTTTCATCTGGTGCAATTTCGTCAAGGCCTCCAACAATTTTAAGGCCCTCATCTAAAACATATACTGCATTTGAGCGAATCATTCCAGAGTATTGGGAATAATATTCGATAGTTGTAGCTACCCTGAATCTATCATTGCTTTCATCCATTGAAAATTGATTCAATAATCGTCCAGGGACTGATCCTTTGGCCTGATATTCTAGTTTATCACCATCAATGGATATTTTATGAATAATGGTTTTTAGTGATTCTTCTTGTATTTTTGCATCATACTCAGCAAGAGCTTTTCTAATTTTTTCAAATAATTGTTCTTTTTGGTTTTGGGTCATTTGATTGTAAGAATCTTGCAAAAGTTCAGAGATTTCTGCCCATTGTCTTGCAGAATTAAGACTAGAGTCTTGGTGTATTTGTTTAATTTTTATCTGTAAATCTTGTGGCAATAATGGAACCACCACATCAAAGAATCTGTCCTGGGATGATTGTTCATAAAATCCATAAGGGAGATTCTGTTGGTATGTCAAGTAAAAGTTGTTCTCAGAAACATAAATGGTTCCACTATATCCCATTAAAAATGTCTCAGAAGATATGGTATCTCCAAAAATATCAATGGCAGTAAGGGTGTTAAAATTAGAAAATCTTTCTACATTATCAAAGTAAAATGCATCAGGCACCAATACAGGCTCTGATCTTTCCATAATTATTGGAAGTCGAGGGTATTGATAGTCAATGTTTTTGTTTGTTACAAAATATGCATAGTTGCCGATCATTCGTGCGTCTCGGAAATTACCATCAATTGTATAGTCCTTTAGAATCTCAGGATTTTCTTTATCAGAAACATCTACAATCAATGCATGAGTTACTGGGTTGTAGGATGGTCTAGGGATAAAGTCAAACTGTGGGATTATTTCTTCTTGGCTTTGCCCATTGTAGAATATTACTAAACGGTCATCATTGAGAAACATGTTTTGAATCCATTGAGATTCAATATCTAAGGCAATTTTGAGTACAAGGTGTGCAGATTCAGCAGGGTAAGCATCAATTATTGAAAGAGTGTTTTGAGAGACAATATACACGTATTTTGAGTCATTTTTTAGATAGTCAGGTTCATCTACATTTTCTACCTGAACATTTGTAGTTGAATAATCAATGCCATCTGAACCAGTCTGAGCTTTTGAGTTAGAATCAAAGCTTGGTTCTGGTGAAGGAACTGGTTCCACAGATGGAGCGCCAGTTGGCATTGCTTCTCCTGCCTCTATGCTTCTTTGTTGCATTTCTAATGCTTCATCCAATACAAATGGACCCGTAGGTCTCACAAATCCATCATCATAAAATCCTCCCTCAAAGATACTAGATGCAGTTAAAATTTCTTTTAGTTCAGATTCAGAGGAGATTTTTTTAATCTCTTGGGAACCTTCAAAAATATCAGATACAGTCTTGTTAACATAGATTATTTGTGTAGGTGGAGGAGCAGTGGTAACTTCTGGTTGCGTATTTAATCCTAATCCGAGAATTACTCCGGTAGTTGCTAAAACAGCAATTGCCACTGCGATTGGTAGGATTATCTTTGAGTTCATTTTTATCATCTTTTTTCATTTCTGCCTTTTGACAGTTACTACTATATCTCCTGTGAGCTTAAAAGGTTAAGTGAAATTCTGATTTTACCAAACAATTTACATATCCTAGAACCTAACAAAAAGAATTCCAATGTCTGAAGAAAATAATCAAGATGAAATCACAGAAAAGATAAAAATTATTGCCACAGATGATGAGAAAATAAAATCATTTGGAGAACTTTTGACCAATGATTCAAGTCGGGCAATTTTGCAATTGTTATTCAATGAGGAATTAACTGCACTTCAAATTGCAGAAAAGACCGGCATTTCCTTGCAATTAGTAAAATATCACATTATCAAATTACAGGATTTAGGCGTGGTAAAGGTCACAAAAATTGAGAAAAATTCAAAATCCCAGGATATGAAGTTTTATTCAGCATCAAAATTTAGCATGGTAATTGTCCCTCCAAAATATTCTGAGAAAACAAAAGAGAGTAAAATGTTGGTAAGGTCCTTTAAGCATATTTACAAAATTGCTGGGTTAGGAATTGCAGCAGGAATTTCTGGTTTGATGTCTTTATCTTTAATGCAACGAGATACTCAAGTTGCAATAGAACCAAGAGAAACTGCTCAGGTTACCTCACCCCAAGATGAAGAATTCCAATCCTCTGCAGGTGAATCAGTAAAAGATACTGCAGAATTATCTCAACCCGAACTAGAACCCTCTACAGAAATTCTTCCTGACTCACCTCAAGATTATGTTTTAGAAGAAGCATTAGAATTACAAAAAAGAAGCATAGAAGCTGCAGAGGCAAATCCAGCTACAGGTTCTGGAACAGCAATTTTTGATGTAGGTGATTTGGCTATTTCATTGATAGTGTTAGCCATAATTTTTGGTGGTTTTGCTGCATTCTTTTTTTTCAAATCAATCAAACATTCAAAGCGAAAACAGTTAGTATAGTTTTCTAAAAAGGTTTGGTGAAAATCAAATTTCATCAAAGCCTTTATCCAAAATTTGCATAGTATAGCCAATGACTGAAAAAAAAATACCAGTTCTAGCAGCAGTAATTTTTAGTCTGTTAATTTTACCTGCTGTTAATGGCGTTGCATTTGCACAATACATAACCTCTGATGGACAAACCGGACTAGATGATTATCTTCAATTAGCTCAAGACAAAGTTGTCCTAGCAAATGACAATCCGAAAGCTGGATCAGGTACACCGATGTTTGCAGCAGATGGTGTTATGGGTGCGCTCATTTTGTCTACTGGAGTGTTTGGCGGCATAGCTGTTACATTTTTTGTGAAAAGTCGTCAAGGAAAATACGCTGCAATAGGACGTGGATAGACTCCACTTCCTCTTTTTGAATAATAACCATAAACCTGTTAATTTGAGCCTAAATTTGAGGGGTTTTCGAAGAATTTAAGTGAAATTAACAAAGGGAATGATATCTTTCTTCTGCATAGCTAAGGTACACCTCACTTCCATAGTAAAGTTTTGATTCAATTATTTGGTTTTCTGCATATTCTCTTAATTCAGGACATGAAAGACTAACAATAAACTCCTTTTCTTCTATCATGTCTTCGTATGTGATTACGACTACAAACGTTAAGGAAATTAGAAGAATCGGTGCCACAATGAATGTGAAAGGCATTAGTTTGACGTCATTTTTGTTTATCATAATTTATCCCCCATACATTGTATGCTTAAAATCAAATTTATAGAAATTGGAAATTGCAACCTCACTCCCTCCAAGCCCAATGAAATTATGAATTTCATTTTTAATAAAGTTGACTTCCTGTAATTTTTTTTTAGGACAAATTATTCAAAAAAATTGTAACGATCTATAGAGAATTTTCAAAAAAAGAAAAATAAAAAAAGAAAATCTAGGACGCTAAAATAGCAATTCCTCTTTTAACTAATTTCTCAGCTGTTGTTTCTTTTACACACATTGGAGATGCATTTGATGTTTTCATCACAAGCTCAAATCCTTCTCGGCATTCCACCATTTCAGCATCAATACCTGCTGATACTTGGAGTCTTGGAGAAAGCCAAGTCATTGAAAATTCTTTTGTCATTTCCATGAATTGATTACGTATTTCTTGCTTTTGAGAATCATCTACTGATTTGTCTCGTAAGGAATGTTTCATATCTCGAAGTACAGAATGCATTGCCTTGATGTCATTTTTCTGTTCATCGGTTAAGGAACTTGCTTTCAGAACATGGTATTTTCTCTTTTCTTTCATAGAGTCTTTGTGTTCAGATATTGTCTCTTTCATAGAGTCTTTGTGTTCAGATATTGTCTCTTTCATAGAGTCTTTGTGTTCAGATATTGTCTCTTTCATAGAGTCTTTGTGTTCAGATATCTTATCGTTCATAGAGTCTTTGTGTTCAGATATCTTATCGTTCATAGAGTCTTTGTGCTCCTCAATGAAGGTTTCTTTTCCTTCATCATCTAAAGAACAATACTCGTTCATTTCGGTAAGATGTTCTTCGGTTTTGTCATGCTCTTTGATATGTTCTGCTTTTTCTTCTTCAGACATTTCACAGAATTGATCCATCTTTTCTTTCATGTCATAATCGTGTTTTTCATACTTATCTTCATGGTCTTCGATAAAGTCTTCACGTTCGGATTCATCAAGTAAACAATATTCATCCATCTTTGCTTTGTGATCTTCTGTTTTCTCGTGTTCTGCTAAATATTCTGATTTTTCATCTTCAGACATTTCACAGTATTTCTCTAAAACATCCTTCATGTCATAATCGTGGATTTCATACTCATCTTCATGTTCTTCGATATAGTCTTCACGTTCGGATTCATCAAGTAAACAATACTCCTCAATACTATCTTTGTGTTCAGAAGCCATGGGATATGTCTCTAAAAATGCATCTTTTTCATTTTCAGGTAATTCACAGTATCTGTCCAAGATATCTTCAATATCCCAGTCATCGTTTTTCTCATAGCTATCAAGGTTTTCTTCTATGAATTGTTCAATCAAATCTTCACGTTCGTCTTCATCAAGATCACAAAATTCATTTAATTGATCTTGAAAATCTTCTAGTTCCGGATGGTCGTAAAACAATTGACTCTTTTCGGGATCAGACATTTCACAATAATGTTCAAGTCTATCCTCAAAGGCATAATCGTCGTCATCTGATTCTGCATAGGCTACTGATGTTCCAGCTGTAATTCCCGTAAACATAATCAGTGAAAAAACAACAGTTAGAAGTTGTGTCTTTTTCATTGCTAAAATTTTCTAATATAGAATATAAAGTATAGCGGAACATTCGTGCACAATTATTAATAATAATGAACACGGATTGTTGCATCCATGGTTGAAATAACTGCAGAGGATGCTGAAAGAGTAGAATTGTTGGAGATTGTTTCAAGCTCAAAAATGGGTCTTAAAATATTATCAAAAGAACAATTGCAGAGGCTTGCAACCTTGGTTGAAGGTAAAGATTACAGTCATGATGTTGAAGCCTTAATTTCAAAAATTGAACTTCTCAAAAAAATTAACAATAGATTATATGATTTAGGAGAAGGAAGATTCATTCTCTGAAACCATTACATCAAACTCCAAAGGCAATTTGACTCTGGTTAGAAATGGCTTTATTAAAATTAGAAAATAGTTTGAATAAAATAATAAAAATCAAAAGTCATTCATATTTTTAGAGATTCCCTGAGTTTGGTAAAATGAAAATTTCTAAAAGTAATGGACTAATCATATGAACCAATTATATGAACTAATTCTGAGCAATTGCTTTTATTCCGTTTTGGTATTGTATTGTATGTTAAGTAAAGAATCTGATGATTTTGTACAAGTGTTAGAAGCTTGGGCCAAGGTAATCGGAGTAAATCTAGACAGACAATAAGACCAGAATAACGAGATATTTTTAATCAAGAAATTCTTGTTTTGTTGATAATCTTGATTTTCAAATATCCTTTTTATTTACACTAGACAAATTAGTCTTATTGAAATCAATTTCTTCACTAAACAAGGAAATAAAAAATTGCAAAAAATGCCCAAGATTATCAAAATACATCCAAGATGTTTCTAAAAACAAAGTTAGACGCTTTGCAAATCAGAATTACTATGGAAGACCATTATCGGGGTTCGGTGATGTAAATGCAAGATTGCTAATAGTTGGTCTTGCTCCAGCAGCCCATGGAGGAAATAGAACAGGAAGAATGTTTACTGGAGATTCTTCTGGGGATTGGCTTACAAAAGCAATGCACAAACATGGATTTGCCTCAATTCCAACCAGCCAATCTTCTGATGATGGTCTTGTTCTCAATAATGCATACATTACTGCAGTCGTTAGATGCGCTCCTCCCCAAAACAAGCCTACAAGAGAGGAAATGGATGCCTGTTTTGATTTTTTAAGGCAAGAATACAAGATATTAGAAAATATCACAGTAATTTTGTGCCTTGGAAAAATAGCATATGACACTACCTGCAAATTACTAAATGTAAAACGTGAGAAATTTGGGCACAATAAATTATTTGATTACAATTCAATAAAGATTCTAACCTCTTACCATCCTTCAAAACAAAATACTCAGACAGGGAGATTATCCTGGAAAGAGTGGTCTAGAGTTTTTCAAAGGGCAAAAAAAATGATAAAGTAGAAAAGGTTTATTGAAAATCAGGAATTAATTATTTTAATGAAAGAAATTTTTTTTGTATTCATAACATTTTTGGGCTTTCCAATGGTATCTGCTCAAGAGTATCCTGATTTAGGAGTTAAAGTAGAAGTTGTTGCTGATAATCTGAAGATACCTTGGTCTATTGCATGGGCACCTGATGGTACGGTGTTCTTTACAGAAAGATCAGGTCATCTTAGAGTGATACAAAATGGAGAACTGTTAGAAGAAGCGATTTTTTCATTAGATGTAGGAGGAGTTGAAGGAGGATTGTTAGGTGTTACATTAGATCCTAGATATAATGAAAATCATTTTATCTATCTATACTATACTTACAATGAGTTTCTTTCTACGCAAAATAAGGTGGTCCGTTATGTTGAATCAGATTTAACATTGTCAGAAGATATGGTATTGATTGATGAAATTCCTGGAGGTCCATTTCATGATGGAGGAAGAATCGAATTTGGTCCTGATGGTAAGATGTACATAACAACAGGAGATGCAGGAAATGCTGGATTAGCACAGGATAAAAATTCTGTTGCAGGAAAAATCCTTAGAATAAATTCAGACGGATCAATCCCAGAGGACAACCCATTTTCTAATTCTCCAATTTACTCTTATGGACATAGAAATCCACAAGGTATTGATTGGGATCAGTTTGGAAATCTCGTTGCCACAGAGCATGGACCAACAGGTTGGAGAGGGGTAGCACATGATGAAATTAACTTAATTGTGCCTGGAGGCAACTACGGGTGGCCTGATATTATTGGAGAAGAAACGATAAAGGGGCTTATTTCTCCAATTTTGCAATCCGGTGATGACACATGGGCTCCATCTGGGGCCGAGTTTTATGATGGTGATAAGATTCCACAATGGGTTGGAAAATATTTTGTGGCGACCCTTCGCGGGAATCATTTACATATGATAGATTTTGATTTAGAAAAAAATATTGTTATCTCTGATCAGAAATTGTTTACAGGAGAATTTGGACGACTAAGAGATGTAAAGACTGGTCCTGATGGTTATCTTTACGTTTTAACAAGTAATCAAGATGGTAGAGGATCACCAAAAACTAATGATGATAAAATTCTTCGTATTGTTCCATTAATTGAAATTAATAATTTTGATGATTGTGTGAACGCAGGAAATTCACTAACCGAGTCACAACCAAGACAATGTACAGTAGATGGTCAAACTTTTGGAGAAAATATAGAGGCTAAACAAAAAATTCCTAATTGGGTAAGAAACATCTTTGTTTGGTATGGACAAGATAAAGTATCAGAAGAAGAGCTTCTAAATGCCATTAAATTCCTAGTTAAAGAGAAAATTATTCAACTAGAATAAAATCTAAAATAGAAAATCCAGACTTGCCCCAAAATAATATCCTGCAAGAATTGTTCCTGCAGACCAAATCAAAGATCCTGCAAAAGTATACAAGACAAATTTTGGTATTTTCATCTCAAGCAATCCTGCAGGAACAGAAATCATTTCTCGCATTACAGGAACCATTCTTCCAAGAAACACGGCCTTGTCACCATATTTTTCAAACCATAACTCAACTCTCTCTAATTTTTTTTCTGATATTTTCACATATCTTAGGTAACGCAACAAAATTATCCTTCCAAGCTTTAGCGCTATTAGGTAAATTGCTGTAGTTCCAATAGTGGCTCCAAGGGCCCCCAAAATTATCATGGGTATTACAGAAATTATTGGTAACCCTGCCTGAGAGGCTAAAAATCCTGCAGTTGGAAATACTGCAAGTGTTGGAATTGGAGGAACTATAGTTTCAAGCAGTGCAGCCAAGAAGACTCCTTCATACAAATGACCTGCAAGAAAATCGCTAATCCACACTAGAAACGAATCAAAGGGTTCCAATAGAATCTCAAAAGAGGCCCTTCCTAAATTACTTTACAACCTTAAAATTCTGATTATTTGTGGTGAAGTTTTTTTAGATAATCAAAAAATGGCTCTCCTTCAAATTCCACATAATCCTCAATGGAATTAATTTTCATTTCTGTAAAATATTTGTCATATACTGTTTGACGTTCATGATCTAGGGGTGGTGAGCAAAAACACATTTCAGACCATTGAGCTATTCCAGGTTCTGTAATTTTTGCCCTCTTCATGGAGTTTATAATTTCTAGCCCATCTGGTTTTTGGTTTTCAATTGTTCCATCAGTGAGTTTTTGGAATAATTCCTTCAATCTTACTGAATTAAATTTTGCTTTAATTGAATAAATCATTGTAGTTGGCTGGAATTATTGATACTTTAGTTTTCTATGGAAATTATTTTGCAATATAGTAATAATTAATGGGATCGTGTGGCAATTGTTTAACCTCTACTTTTGAAAATCCTGCTTCATTTAACATCTCTATTGCTTTTTCTTTTCCCCACATTGCCCCTAATCCATGACCATTAAGAGCTAAGGACACAGTCATACAGTGAAGACATGATACTGTATACAGAAATGGTCCTAAAGGATGAGTTTTATTATTTTCAAGTTGTGACGAGGAACCAATGTCTTGCATCAAAAATATTCCGTCGTCTTTTACTGCTTTTCTAATATTGTCTAAAACTTTAGCTGGGGCAGCTTGATCATGGATAGCATCAAAGGCCGTAACAAGGCCAAATTTTTCATTTTCAGGAAAATGTTCTACATCTTGTATCTGAAAAGAGGTGTTTTTGTTTACAAGTTTTTCTGATTCTGTGGTTGCAAATTCTATTGCTTCTTTTGAAAAATCATAGCCTGTAAATTGAGAATTTGAAAAATTTTTTGCCATTAAATTAAGGGCCCTTCCACTACCACAACCTACATTAAGTACTCTAATTCCTGTTTTTAGACGCTCAACAAGTCCTGAAACTAGTGGAAGAATGCAAAGTTGTAGATTCCATCCCTGCTGAGAAATTTTGCTTTTTCCTCAGAAAGAGAATAAGTTTTGTTCAAAGGGTTATAATCGATAATTTTTCCAGTTACCATTGCTCCGAGCCATTCTCGAACATATCTCTCATTGAGATTTGATTTTAAAGCTAGTTGTTCTGATGTCATAGAAGTACAATTATACATGGAGTCAAATAGCTTGGTTCTGTGTCCAACAGAAAGCATCAATGCAGTTGCTGCCTTGTTCATCACATCTAACATGTAATCTTCAAAGTTTTCCATTTTTCATCTCCATTAGTTTAAAAATATTTTATGAATGCTTTCTTTTGTAATATGCAGTTTGTAAATATCATCGTTTTTTACAAGAAAGATTCTATCATGCATTAAGAATAGTTCAATCAAATCTGTAATGTCTGAATTCATTAAATCACTTGATTTGTATGGACAAAACATTAATCCTGGAAGCCTTGATTCATCATAGGTCTTTTCAATCTCCATTGCATTATCAAATGAATTTTTTGCAATATCAGTAATTACAAAATCAACGCAACACAATGGCTTTTTTTTGGATTCTTTAACTATATTTTCTATTACTTGCTCACAATATTTGGAACCATCAACTCCCTTTGGTTTGTAAGGCTTTACTGTCCCATTATACCAATTTAGTTTAGAAAAGACTTTTTCTGTATGATGATTTGGAGGGGCAGCAAATGATTTGAACCACTCGTTTTCACTGGTCATCCTATCTAGAGATTTGAGAAAAGTGGTCATTGATTTTTCATCAGAATAAATCAGTAAATCATGGATATGTGGAACATGAGTTTTCTTGTTTAACCATTGATCTACTGCATCTTTTACGATAGAGTTTATCGATACACCCATCTGGTCTGCTTTTTTACCTAACTCTGCATGAGTTTTATCTGCAAATCCACGTACTAAAACATCTTTTGTCATGATATCATTTGTGCTTAGTTCTATATATAATATGCTATCATGATATCATTAATGACAAGATTCATATAAGATATCATGATATCATTATGTATGAAAACACAAACAATGATCGAAACAAAAAAAGCTGATTGGATTGCGGCCTTTAATTCAATTTCCAATAAGCAATCAGAAGAAGCTCAGATTCTGAAAGGCCTTATCAATGGTCTAAAAAACAAAATATTTGGAGAGGGAATTGTTATTGTTCCTGAGGTGGCATAGATGGAAAACATAACACAACAAAAATCCAAGGCACTTAATGGCGTAGATGTTGATGGATTGTTCCAAAGTATAGGCGCAATCAAAAAAGAACCATCTATTGCAAAATTCAATTTTAGAGCAAAAAATGAATGGATAAGTGGTGCAGAAAGTCGTACAACAATAGATGATTTCTATGGAGCAGGAAAAACACACGTAAGAAGCAAGCCATTTGTTTTTACAAAAGATGAGCCTCCAGTACTTTTAGGAAAAGATCATGGAGCAAATCCAGTGGAATATGCTTTAACTGCACTTGCAGGGTGTATAACTACAACTCTCATATTTCATGCAGCTGCAAAGGGGGTAAAGATAAACAAAGTAGAATCTACCTTGGAAGGAGACATTGACATTCGCGGTTTGTTAAACTTGGATGACAGTGTCAAGGTTGGATACGAAAGCATCCAAATCAATTTCAAAATTGATTCTGATGCCTCTGAGGAAACACTGCAAGAATTAATTGAGCTCGGAAAAAAACACTCGCCAGTTGCAAATACCATAACAAATGCAACACCTGTAAATATCACTCTGTCAAAGAAATAAAAAATGACAGAAGATATTTCTTCTTTTTCTTCTGAGACCTTCAAGGTAATAGAGAATAGGAGAGCAGTAAAACAATTTGATGAGAATCATTATTTTACAGATAAAGAGATTGAGAAATTCCTTTCTTTGGCAGTTTTGTCTCCAACCTCCTTTAATATTCAAAATTGGAGATTTTTAGTTGTAAAAGACCCTGAAATAAGGAAAAAAATTAGAGAGGCGTCTTGGAATCAACCACAAGTAACTGAATCTTCTCTACTTTTGATTTTGTGCGCAGATCTTAAGTCTTGGGATCAAGAACCACAAAGATACTGGAAAAATGCATCAAAAGAAGTTCAGGATTTTTTGGTTCCAGCAATTGAGAAATGTTACAAAGGAAACGAGCAATTGCAAAGAGATGAAGCGATAAGAAGTATCGGTATTGCATCTCAAACCTTAATGCTTGCTGCAAAATCAGCTGAATACGATTCGTGCCCAATGATTGGATTTAATTCACAAAAAGTTGCAGAATTGATCAATCTTCCACAAAACTACATAATTGGAATGATGTTAGCAATAGGTAAGGCAAAGAGTCCTGCTAACCCCAGAGGAGGACAATTAAGTTTGGATGAAGTAGTCTTTACAGATAGATTTTAGGCATCTAGATTATTAATTACCAGAATTGAAAATATGTGATTGAGTTACAAGTTTTTAGATCATGCAACTGACGCATTCGTTGAGATAACTGCAAAAGATCTCAAAGAAGCATTTGCCGTTACTGCAGATGCAGTAATTAACATTACAATTGATCAAGATAAAGTTGAAGAGAAAGAGGAGAAAGAATTTTCTGCACAGGGAAAAGATCTCCGATATTTGTTGTTTAGTTGGCTTGAGGAAATCACCTTTGTTCTAATAACAGAAGGATTTGCAATTAGAAGAATAGAATTTGATATTTTAGAAAATGGTGAATATGCAATTAATGCAAGAGCATTTGGGGAGACGTTGGATTTGAAAAAGCATAATTTCAAAGTAGAAATCAAGGCTCCAACGTTTTATGAGATGAAAATTGAGCAGAATGGAGGAGTTTTCATGAGATTCTTGCTGGATTTGTGATTTTGTGAACTATTCTTGCGCATTCAATAGAAGAAGTTATACGTCTTTTTTAAAAATGAACAAATCAAAGAATTACTATGCGCCAAAATTTGATGCTATTACCTGTTTTTTCACTTTTTATATTGATGGTTTTTCCAGCATATGGTGAGGTAACATCACTTTCCCTTGAAAAGGGCTTTTACACAGATGAAGAGTTAATGACCTTTGTTGGTGTAGAAGAGGAAGGTAAAAAATCAGTCTTTGTAATAATTCGTGGTCCTGGGGGGGATTTTATTGGAATGTTCTCAGATCCAGCTTCTGATAATGACGGTGCGTTTTCCACAATCGCCAGACCAGTAGAAAATTATTTTATATCAAGTGGAACCTATAATGCAACAGCTTTTACTGATGACCAAAAAGAAGAAGACGGATTAACAATTCTCTTACAATACGACGGAACTAAAGTTTCAGAAAAAGAAGATTTTGTCCTGACTTTGAAAACAATTTCTGATATGACAGTAACTGAAGGAAAAACACTATCATTTACTGTAGGAGTTACTGACTCTTCCTTAGATAAATTAAATTTTAGTCTTGACAAGAATCCCCCTAGTGGAGCTTCAATTGATTCTAAAACTGGGAAATTTACATGGACACCCTCGGCTTCCCAAGGGAATTCTGCAGGAATTCAATATAATTTTGATATAGTTGTTGAGAGAGGTGCTCAAAAAGATAGCGAGTCAATTACGATTACTGTAAAGGATCCGGTTGTAGATCAATCAAAGGATGAACCTAAAGATGAGCCAAAGGATGAACCTAAAGATGAGCCAAAGGATGAACCTAAAGAATTAGGAATTGCATCATTTGTTGACCCATCTAAAGATCCACAAAGTTATGTGGACAGATACAATAATGAGCCAAATTACAAAGAGTGGTTCGATGAGAATTTTCCAGAGTATGATTCCATATACCAAGCAGTTGGACTAGAGGAAACCTTAGCAATACCCGCTCCATTTGTTGACCCATCTAAAGATCCACAAAGTTATGTGGACAGATACAATAATGAGCCAAATTACAAAGAGTGGTTCGATGAGAATTTTCCAGAGTATGATTCCATCTATGAAGCAGTAGGATTGCCTGAAGAGGAAATAGAAGAACCTGAAATTGGGGAATGTGGTCCTGGAACAGAACTTGTTGATGGAATATGTGAATTAATCGATCAACCGAAAGAGGGCGGAGGATGTCTTATTGCAACAGCTGCATACGGATCAGAGATGGCCCCACAAGTCCAATTCTTAAGAGAAATTCGCGACGATAAGGTGATG
>JASFUC010000003.1:0-27070 GCA_050050475.1 Nitrosopumilaceae archaeon | reverse complement strand
AGTGTGGCTTCTTTTGGAAGGTACAAAATAGTACTTCCCCAAGCATAAAGGAAAATGGCAACTACATCAAATACAACAAACATCAAGATGTAAGCATAATATTGCATCATGAAGTGAGTTCGTCCTTCTCCTGAGGGGACTTGTCCACACTCCATTGGTAAAAATTTTACAGGATTACTTCGTTTTCTAGGAGAAATCATTCTGGAAATTACTAATGCGGGGGCCATTGCTGCTACGGCAAAGCCAAACATTAACACCACGGTACTATAATTGCCCGCTAATTCCCCGACCAATTTAGCTTTGAACCCAAGTTTTTGTATAAAAAGGTATGCACATTTTTTTATCAAAAAATTTTTGTTCATTAAATTTTTGTAAACTACTTTATAGGATAACCTCCAAAAGCGATCATGTCATTGAATATTGGAGATATGGCTCCTAACTTTGAGCTTCCAGATACCGAGCTTAAAATGCGGACTTTGGATGAATTTAAGGGGAAAAAAATAGTACTGTCATTTTTTGTTGCTGCAAGTTCTCCTGTATGTGAAAATGAATTATGCACATTTAGAGACTCTTGGGATGAGTTGTCAAATCTTAATGCCCAGGTGATCGCAATAAGTAATGACGGTCCTTTTGCAAACAAGGCCTTTGCAGAAAAACACAACTTCAAATTTCCACTATTAGGAGATTACAACAGTAAAACAATCCGTGATTATGATGTGTTAATGAAAGATTTGTTACACATTAAAGATTACAATGCTGCAAAACGTTCAGTGTTTGTGATAATGGAAGATGGAAAAATCGGTTACAAATGGGTTTCTGATGATCCTCTTAAAGAACCAAATTATGACGAGATCAAAGAATCTCTAAAATAAGAAATTTTATTTCTTTTTTATTCTATTTCAGCTATTACGTCGCCTTTTGCTACGCTGGCACCGTCTTTAATTTTGATTGATTTTACTGAACCTGCTTTGTGAGCCTTTACGGCAACTTGCATTTTCATAGATTCTAAAGTACAAACAACATCTCCTTGATTTACAGAATCACCTTCTTGAACTGCAATAGACACAACCTTTCCCGGAATTTGGCTTTTTAATGCTAATTGCCCTGCACCGGGTCCTGCACCACCAGAATTTTTGTAAACAATTTCATCAAAATTTGTGTGCTGATTAATGATAACTGGAACATTATCAATAACTAAATTAATTTCATTAGTGCTATTCTCTAGATATTTTGCTTTATGGTATTTTTGATTAAGTAAGAATTCAATTCCTTTTGCATCCATGTTTAGGATTTTAATTTGATTGTCATTTCCATTGATTTTAATTATGTATTCATTGTTTCCAAGATTTTCAGTGATTTCTCCGACAAATGAGTTTTCAATATCTTGAATTTTATAATCCATTTTTAATCAATCCAGTTTATTTTTCCAATTTGAATTATTAGATGTAGACCCTTGTACACGGCTCTTAAAGTATTCTGAATGCATTATTGCTGCAGCCAAAGCAGCATCACTTTTTTCAATTTTTTCTTTTTTCAAGTCTTCTTTTAATTTTTCAATAATGTTAAATCGTTTTAAGAAATCAGTTGAAAGTTCTCCATTTTTGTATTCTTCGGTTTGAAGAATAGTTTTGTATAGAGGGATGGAAGTTTCTACTCCTTGAACGTACATATCATTTAATGCGTTGAGCATTCTTGTTCTTGATTCTTCAAATGTTTGTCCCCAAGTACAAAGTTTAGCCATCAGCGAATCATAAAATGGAGAAACAGTACAGCCAGGATAAAGGTAAGTATCGCATCTCACACTGGGACCAGCAGGAATAGTTACATCAGGCACGGGACCGGTGGATGGTGCAAAGTCCAAAAATGTGTCCTCTGCATTAATTCTACATTCAATTGCATATCCATTCATTTTGAGATCGGATTGTTTGAATGGTAATGGCTCACCATTTGCTATATCTATTTGTAATTTAACAAAGTCCAATCCTGAAACCATCTCGCTGATAGGGTGTTCAACTTGGAGTCTTGCGTTAATTTCGATAAAATAGAACTCTCCATTGTCTGCACGTAGGAATTCAGCGGTGCCCAGATTAGTATAATCAACTGCCTCTGCAGCCTTGACAACTAATTCACCAACTCGTTCTCTAGTTTCGGCATCTACTACAGGTGATGGAGTTTGTTCAATTAATTTCTGGTTACGCCGTTGGATTGAGCATTCTCTTTCAAAGATATGCACTGCATTACCATGTTTGTCCCTGCACATTTGGTATTCTATGTGTCGGGTTTTTTCTAAAAATTTTTCAACTATAATTGCTGATTTTCCAACTGCAGAAATTGATTCAGAGGTAACTGTTTCAAAACCTTCTTTGAGTTCTTTATCATTATTTACTAGGCGTATTCCTCGTCCACCTCCGCCAAAGACAGATTTTAGTAAAACTGGATACCCAATATCGTTTGCAATTTTTGTTGCTTCTTCAGCATCCTTTACAAGACCAGGGCTTCCTGGTACTGTAGGTACTTTAGCTTTAAGCATTGCAGCTTTACATTCCATTTTATCTCCACAGAGATTCATGGATTTTGCAGTGGGGCCAATGAAATTGATTTTATTTTTTTCACATAAATTTGCAAAGTCATCGTTTTCTGATAAGAAACCATAACCAGGATGGACAGCATCTGCGCCAGAAGATAGCATGACATCAAGAATTTTTTCTTGATTCAGATATGATTTTGCTGGAGCTGCTTCGCCTATATGATAGGATTCATTGGCTTGTTTAACGTGAAGGGAATTATAATCCTCATCAGAATATACTGCCACAGTTTTAATTCCTAATGCTTTGCACGTTTTAATAACACGTAACGCAATTTCTCCCCTATTTGCGATAAGAACTTTTTCTATCATATTGCTCACAGGTTGATGTTTCCATGTTTTCGTGGAAGTTGTTTTTCTCTTTTATTTGCAAGCATTTCAAGAGCTTTAATCAACATAGGTCTAGTTTCTGCCGGATCAATTACATTATCAACAGTGCCGTGTGATGCAGCAACGTAGGGGTTTTCAAATTTTTCAGTAAATTCATCAATTAGTTGTTTTTTGAGTCCTTCTTGATCCTCTGCACTGGTAAGTTCTTTTCGATACATTATTTTTACTGCTGCCTCTGCCCCCAAAACTGCGCATCTTGCAGTTGGCCAAGCATAGTTTACATCTGTTCTAAGATTTTTACTTCCCATTGCGATATAGGCACCGCCATATGCCTTTCCAATAACTAGAGTAATTCTTGGAACAGTTGCCTCGCAGTAAGCATACAACAGTTTACTTCCATGCCTAATGATGCCATTATGTTCTTGATTTGAACCAGGCATGTATCCTGGAGTGTCAACCAAAGTGATTATTGGAATGTTAAATCCATCACAAAATCTAATGAATCTTGCAGCTTTGTTTGATGAATCTATGTCAAGTGCCCCAGCAAGATGCATTGGTTGATTTGCAACAATTCCAACTACCTTACCATTCATTCTTCCATAACCTACAATAACATTTGGAGCAAACAATTCATGAATTTCAAAAAATTCATTATTATCAACAATTGAATTTATTATTTCTTTCATATCATATGGTTGTAGTGGATTATCTGGAATAATATTGATCAAATTATGATCTAGTCTGTTTGGGTCATCATCTGTTTTTTGTTTGGGTGGCTCTTCAGTATTATTTTGCGGGAGAAATGAAATTAATTTTTTAATATAATCCATGCATTCGTATTCATTTTGTGCTACAAAGTGTGCTACTCCACTTTTTGTTCCATGTGTCATGGCACCACCTAGATCATCAAATGAAATATCTTCACCCAAAACTGTCTTTACGACATCAGGACCGGTTACAAACATCGTTCCTGCTTTATCAACCATGATAACAAAATCAGTCATTGCAGGCGAATATACAGAACCACCGGCAGATGGGCCAATGCTTGCTGTAATTTGAGGAATTACGCCAGAAGCTAATTGGTTATGGTAAAATATGTCGGCAAATCCATCAAGACTCATTATCCCTTCTTGAATTCTTGCACCGCCAGAGTCCATTATTCCAATTATGGGACAGCCAGTTCTAAGTGCGTGATCCATTAATTTTGTAATTTTTTTTGCCCCCATTTGACTAAGTGTACCACCTAAAACAGTAAAGTCATATGCAAATACGAAGATTTGTCGTCCGTTAACTAATCCATATCCTCCTACTACCCCATCAGTATAGAATTTCTTTTTCTGCATATCATACTCATGATAATGATGTGTTGTTAACGGATCAATTTCAGTAAAGGTACCTTCATCTAACAATAAATCAATTCTTTCTCTAGCAGTTAATTTCCCCTTATCGTGTTGGGCCTTGATGCGATCTTGCCCGCCTCCTTGGGATGCTATTTTTTTTCTCTTCGAAAATTCCTCAATTTTTTCAGAGTGCATCTTGCTTTCTAGGACTAACATCTACTTATTAATTTAGTTGAGATTAGTTTTTGAAGAACAAGATTTAGAAGTTTTCTATTTTGTAAAACTTTAATAATTTAAAGAAAATTTTAGGAATTAATTTCAGAAATACATTTAACTAAAGTAAAGTCGAATTATTCTATATGGTTTCAGAGATGAAAGCCAAGGTGATTTACACCCAGTTGCTAAAAGAAGACCTTGTCGTCATCAGAATTCTGCCAGATGAAGGAATGCCAGATTACAAGACAGGTCAATTCCTAACTATCGGAGTAAACGTTCCTGCAGAAAATTATAAACTGGTGAGAAGAGCATATTCAATCGCATCCCATCCAGAAAATAGAGATTACTTTGAATTTGTTATTAGATGGGTACGAAATCCCCTTCCTGGTCGCGTTACTACCATGCTTTTTTACGCTAGTGAAGGGGATGAGGTAAAATTAGGTTATCCCACTGGTGCGGCATTGCAAATTAATGAAAAACTACCAAATGGTGAAAAAGATATGAGACGAATTGTGTGTGTTGGTGGCGGAACAGGTCTTGCACCATTCATTGCTTTTGCAAACCATTTGCATGATGTAGGAGATAAAAGAGAAGTTGTGGTTCTACATGGAGCCAGTTATGTTGATGAATTAAGTTATCGAAGGCTACTTACAGATTTAGAAGACGAAAGCAAAAAAAGAGGAAAGGAAGAATGGAATTTTAAATATAGGGCTGCAATTAGTAGACCTAAAGAATTCTTTAATCGCTCATGGAGCGGACATGTTGGCAGAGTAGAATCATTCTTCAAGGAAGGCAAAAATGGTTTGTCCCCACTAGATGAGTTAGTCGGGGAAAAATGTACACCAGAAAATACTTACATCTACATTTGTGGTTATCAAGGTACAATTGATGGAGTCATTGAAAACACCAAGGCTCGAGGATTTGTTACAGCTGATGATAAAAGAGACGATGGGAGTTATGAGATCAGATACGAATCATACGGATAAACTTTTAATTAATCTCAATCAAATTTTTATAAAGTCGATTTAACTAAAATATAGGATTTAGTATTTTTGGCGCAAGATAAATTGCATCAAGGCTTCTTTAGAGTAATCAATGCCATGTTCTTCATCAGTATGTTTTCCAAATTCCTCTATCACTTTTTCTATTTCGCCTTCACTAACAAAATCACACTCAAATCCATAATCTGAGCATCTTAATCTTGCCATATTTTGGGAATTACTGGTGTACAATAAAAACTAAGATATTTTTCAACATAAAAAATGTCCTCTATGCTTAATTCAACCTATATGGATCAAAAATTCAACAAATTAGAAATTTGACTCTATTCAGATTTTTCATCCGATTTTGGAGGTACAGAAACAATGCTCTGTGCAACTTTCTTCGTTAATTCCTCAATGATTTTTATTTTATTTTCATCTAAATCTCCAAGTTGCTCCATTGCTTTTTCTAATTCTTGTTTTCTTATAGAGTCAACAGATTCAAGAACATTACTTACTATTGGTTGGGCGTCAATTCTTTTCATAGTAGCTTCAATTACAGGAACTTCCTTTGCAATCAATTTTTCTACTTCTGGAACTTTAGCCATTCTGAGATTTTCGTTTTCCTCTACCATCTCTATAATTTGATCTTTAAACATGAGTTTAACTCCAGCAATTGTAGATACCTTATCCGCAACAGCTCTAGGTTCAGATATATCTAAAATTAGGACTCCTTTTTTCTTATTTTCAACAATTCGTTTGATATGTTCATATTGGATTAGGAAATAATCTGCAGTAGTAGCTACAAAAACTATATCAAATTTATCAAAGCTTGGGAAAACATTTTCCCATTCAATCGGAGTACCTCCAAGAATTTTAGAAAAACCAGTAGCCCGATCAATCGTTAAACTTGTAACATCAAAAGAATATCCTTTTCTGTTAAGAGATTTTGCAACTCTTGCGGCAGATTCACCTGTTCCAATTAATAAAATGTGTTTCTTTTTGTCAATTCCTGCATTTTCTTCAGCAATTTTGACTGCGACATCTCCAAGAGATACTACGTTTTCTCCAATTCCGGTAGTTTCTCTTATTTGAGTTGCAACCCGAATACATGTATCAAATAATTTGTTCAAAACCCTTCCAGATGTTTTGGATTCTTTTGATTGTGCAATTGCCTCTTTCAATTGATCAAGAATTTCATTTTTACCGACAACAACAGAATCAAGTCCGCATGCTAATTTTAGTAGGTTACGATAAACATCTACACCTGAATAAATTTCCAGAGTTTGATCAAAGTGATCAATATCCCATTGATCAAGTTCTGTTAAAGAAGTCCACATATCTTGAATTTGATTTATTACAAGACCTTTAGCTTCTGGTCTCCTTGCATCTGGGGTATCCCCAGTATCTAAATTAATTATTAGAAAAATTTCAACTCTGCTAGTTGTTTGGACTATTACACATTCTGATACATCAGAAATTTTTTTGAATTCGTTTGCTGCCGAAGGGATATCTTTGAAAGAAAATCTTTCCAGTTTATGAATAGGAATATTCTTGTGGGTAAATCGTGCATTAATAATATTAAAATTTCCTTCAACCATTATAATCACTCTACTTACCTAACTTACTCCTTCCACCTTTTGCAGTACGAAAAACATTCATTCCCAAATTATAATTTTCAAAGAGATAATCAACTGTTTTAAGATCTTCTTCGGCTTGATGAAGTTCTTGTTCACTAGCATTTGGATCTTGTTGTAACTTTGCTAATTTTTCTTCTAACTCATCTCTGAAGGATTCAATTCCACTCTCATAATTTGATTCTCCGTGATACTCGGGGCTAAGCATGTGTTGTGGTTCATATTTTGGAGTTTGATCTGTTGGAATTTCAACTCTTCTAGAAATCTCATCCTGTTCTTCAGGTGTAAGAATTGGTCGCGGAGGACCTAATTGATCTTTGCGAAGGAAAAATTCTGGCTCCCCCATTTCACGGCGGAAAATTTGTTCTATAAATCGTTTATTGGTAAAAGAATCACTAACTTTGTCAATTACTGCTTCTTTTGCTGCAGCTTTGTATTCTTCGTCTAGTGCCTTTTCTGCTGCCTCTTTTGCAGCTTTTGACCTAGCAGCTGCCGCCGAAGCCTCGGCCTCAGCAATATCTGCTAATTCAGAAGCCGTCATGCCCGATTTTTTTGATTCGCTGGTTTTTGATGTCTTTGAGTCCTCTTTAGATTTCACTTCTGTTTCATTTTTAGAGGTTTCAGGAGTTGATTCAGTCTTTGTTTCTGGTGTTTCTTTATTATCTTCTTTTTTCTCCTCTGACATCAAAAAATAGAATAATTGAGTAGAATTTTAAGCTTTTACAATAGTCTTTTGATCTAACATAGCCAGAGGCAAATATTTCTCTATTTTTAGGATTTAAAATTCAATAATGGAAGTTTTTTCTTTATGGATTTTTGATATAATTCAAATGGACTTTTTTCTTCGCTACATTTTTTACAAATACATAGTTGCGAAACATTTTCTATGTTGCAATTATCTTGAAATTCACAGGTGTGACATCCTGCAGGTCCGTTACAAATAGCACATTTGAGTTCTTTAACCTCTGAGCATTTCTCATGTTTTACTCCAAGTCCCTTTGCCCATAATCCAATTTCGTTTACTTCAATTTTTTCATTACATACAATACATGTTCCGGGAAATTTCATAGGAATTTTCCTCCAGCTCATTTTATTAGCTCCATTTCTTTTTCAATAATGTCCCCAAAAGTTTCTTCCAAGTCTAATTGCAATTTTTTGTTTTTTATACAAAGCAAAACGTATGGTAGACAAATAGCTGATACAGCACTTGCTGAGAGATGTAAATTTTTTGCTAAAATTAATGATAGTGACTTGATTTTTCTTCCATCCCAACGTATTCTGTTTAATAAAGGCCAAGATAAATTGTATTGTGTGTATCTTATTCGGTCATCTTTTTGATAAAGTTCAATCAGTATTTCATTAAGATAACGCAATAATCTCCAGTTTTGGGTTTTCATTATTTTTCCATACAAAATATCTGCCCTTGAAATTACTTCAAGATGTTTTGCAAGAGTTTTACTATCTAATTTACTTGTAATTATACTAGAATAGAAAGCATCAATCTTTTGTCGTGGTTCAATTTGCATTGAGTATAGTACCCCTCTGGCTTCATCAATGGAATTAGCTTTGAAGAATGCATTAACTCCATTTTCAACATTAATGCTCTCAAAGGATTTTTCAGTTTGAGGATTGAACCCAGTGACAAGAGATTGAGCCAGATTGATCATCGAACGAATATCTCCTTTTGATTTGTCTATAACCTTGATCAAAGCTCCGGGACTAAGTTTTGCGGCTTCTTTTGTTAGAATATTTTCAAGATAAACTCTCAGAAGACGAGGTGGAATCGGTTTAAACGCAATTGTTTTTACAACCTTTTTGATACTCTTCATCTTATCAGAGTCATCAGTGTTTGCAGCTAAAACAATTGGGACAGTGGGTTCTTTTAGAATTTTAATCAGAGCTTCTGCCCCCCCATAATCGCCTCTTCCATGAATTCCATCTACCTCATCTACAAAGATCATTGGAGAGCCAAGAATGGTAACATTTCCTAAAACTGGCGATAATATTTCATTAATTCGTGATTTACTTCGGACGTCACTTGCATTAAGCCCAATCATATCATATCCAAATTGCTTTGCAGCAAGATATGCAATGGTAGTTTTTCCAATTCCTGGAGGGCCAATTAAGAGTAAGGGTTTTGTTCCTTTTTTCCATTTTGTAAACCACTCGACAATTGCTGATCTTGATTCTTCATTTCCTACCATATCAGAAATGTTTTTTGGCCTATGTTTTTCAGACCACATCAATTTTATCACTTGGGTAGTTTTGATTCAAATTCAGACCATTTGTTTGCTTTTTGTAGTTTGTTGTACCAGAATTGATTATAATGTTCTACAGTCAAAAATAAAAATTCCAGAAATTCTTTATGAGAAAAGTCTTCTGGAAGTAATTCGATTGCAAGACGTGCGTCTTTAAGATACAAATTACTTTTTTCCAATGTGACATCAAATCCTTTTTTGACATCTTCAGCCAAAAGAGAGTAGTAAAGAGGCCAAGATGGAACTTTAACAAATCCGTTTTTAATAGAGTCTTCAATTTCATTTCCACATCCAACTCCCTCAGCTGCTTTTGCCATACCTAGATAGAAAATTTCTCCCAATGGACGCTGAGCCAATGCCATGTTTTTACCAGCTGTTCCCATTACAGAACGATATTTTTTGTATGAAAGAGTCATGTCTTCTTCTGTAATTTGAGTAGGTTTTGATTTTAATTCCTCATCAAGATATTGCCCAATTCGTGCATCCTTGAATCCTGCCTCAAATTCATCAAGCACTAGATCCCCTCCCTTAGATATTTTATCACGAGCTAATTTCAAAATATATGGATTCATCAACTTGTAATCATCAAGATATTCCAAGTCCTCATCTTTGTCTACAATTCTATCCATTGGTTCACTTAGGTCAATAGCCAGAATGTGGCCTTCAACCATATCTTGTTTTAATTGAGGGTCTTTGTCTCCTCTATATTCAGCTGCTCCATCAAATAATGCATTAAAAACTGGAAATGTCATTTTTACAAAATTTGAATTTAGGATTCTTGTAACTCTATCCCTGACTACCTCAATGTCTTCAAATTTTGATTTTATTGGCTCAATTTCAGATGCTTGTAAAATAATCTCAGTAGATCCAACTTCATCTGCAAAAGTTTGTTGAGTGGAATTGGGGTTTGGATCAGATTTTATTTCCTTGAAGAGTCCTTGAGCAAATCGTTCCGCAAAATTTGGAAATTCTTTTTCAGTTTCTTCTTTGTAATGATTGAAAAGCTTGTAACCTTTCCTTTTGAAAAGTCCTTGTTTCATTATTTCTTTTCCAGGTTTTGTACTCATCAAAGCTTCTTTGCTAACTACAGATTGATCTTTACCGCTCACAACGGTCAGCTGCCATATTGTTATTTATGCTTTCAATTCCTAAAAACTTCCTTCACTTAAATTACGAATGACAAAAATAATAACAGTGGAAGTAGTCGATGTTCTTCGTAAGGCTTCAGAAAAAATTTACGAAAACGTAAAAGATTTGGCAGGAACCGAAGATGCTGCAGGAGATTTTGGAAGAGGTGCAGGTGGAGATATTTCACGAAACATAGACATTATTGCAGAAAAAACCGTTCTTGATTATCTAAATGAAATTAATTTTGAGTGTGTAGTTTTAGGAGAAGAGTGTGGAAGAGTTGAGCTTTCAGACAAGCCGAAGGGATTTGTCATAATGGATGCTATTGATGGATCTGCCAATTCTGTAAGAGGCGTACCCTTTTTTTGTAGTTCGCTTGCCTTTGCTACCCATGATAAATTAAGCTCCATAACTGATGGCGTAATAACAAATCTTTCTTCTGGCGAAATGTATTGGGCTTCTAAAAACAAAGGAGCCTTTTTAGATGAAAATAAAATTCAGGTTCATAACAAAGATCCAATTTACAAAATTGTAGGAATTAACACATCGGGTGCAACTCCAGAATTAATGCAAAAATTGCACCCCATATTTGAACAGCATAACCACACCAGACATTTTGGTGCTAACGCACTTGAGATGGCAATGTTTGCAAGAGGATTGATGGATATTTTCATTGATCTTCGAAAAAAAATAAGAATTCAAGACATTGCAGCAGGATATTTGATAGTAAAAGAAGCTGGAGGAATTTTGTTAGATGAAAATTTTGATTCTTTAGATGCGGATCTTAGCTATGAGACTAGAATCTCCTTTATTGCAGCTGCGAATCAGAAAATTTTGGACGATGTTTTTTCAAAAATAAAGAAGTAATGGCGCCCTCGGCGGGATTTGAACACGCGTCTCAGCCGTGACAGGGCCGAATTCTAGACCGGGCTATACTACAAGGGCACAATTTTTTTTCAACAAAATCCTAGATTAAAAGTTTCTGTAACTGCAAAAAATTTTGTAAAAGACTAAATTATACACTCTGAGCAAAATTCTTTGTGGGTCTATGGCGCAGCCAGGTAGCGCACCGGACTTTTAATCCGGTTGTCGAGGGTCCGAATCCCTCTAGACCCGCTGTTTTCTATTATTTTTTGAATAATTTCTTCAGATAATCACTTTATTGTTCAAAATTCATGTTTTTTCCAATTATTTTATCAAATTAGAAATTTTTTCATTTAATCCTTCAATTGCATTAGAAAGATCATTTTCTCGCTTTGTGGTATTTGTTCTGAAATTATTGATTTTTTTCATGCGATTCTTTATCATTCTTTTTTGTTCGGCATATCCTGATGAACCAAAGGAAATTCGATCCTTCAAAGAAGATACGATTGTTGTTGTTTTTATTATCTCATCAACAAGGGTTGGGTCAACTTTAGTTCCTTGTACCGATTTTTTTATTTCTCCGGAGGTTAATTTGTTTAAAGGTTTCTTAGAATTATGGGCTTGTTGGACAAGAGAACCCGCGATTTTATGAGTGGTTCTAAATGGAATGTCTTTTAGTACTAGTTTTTCGGCAATATCCAAGGCAATAAGATAACTAGAGTTGGCAGCTTTTTTCATTTGTTTGTCATTTACTTTGAGAGTAAGAAGCATTGATTTTAAAATCAAAAGAGCGCTAATAGATATTTTCGAGGTGGACCATATAGATGATTTTATTTGTTGCAAGTCTCTTCCGTACCCTGTAGACAAACCTTTGATAGTGGATAGAATTGCAGTTAGATTTCCAATAATTTCTGCTGTTTTTCCTCTTGTTAATTCTAAAATGTCTGGATTCTTTTTTTGAGGCATCACACTTGATGGAGAAGTAAATTCATCAGATAGCTCAATAAAAGAAAACTCTGAAGTGGACCAAAGAACAAAATCCTCAGCAATCTTGCTGAGATTTGTCATTAAAATCGCAATCATTGAAACATATTCTGCGACAAAATCACGAGTGCTTGTAGCATCAATTGAGTTTTCTACAATCCCACTAAACCCTAACATCTCAGCTGTACTATGTCTATCAATTGGAATGCTTGTTCCGCCAACGGGTCCTGCACCTAAAGGACTTTCATTGACATGATCATAGACATCGTATAGGCGTTCAAAGTCACGAAATAAGGCATCTGCATGAGCTAAAAGGTAATGAGAGAATAATCCGGCTTGAGCTTGTTGTAAATGGGTGTACAGTGGCATGATTGTTTTTTGATGATTTTTTGCAAGAGAAACTATAGCTTCAATTGTATCCAATAAGCAATTACATAAAACGTTGATATCATCTCTGATTTTCATTCTAATATCCAACGTAACTTGATCATTACGAGATCTTGCTGTATGCATTTTTCCACCACTTGCCATTCCAGCCTTTTTGATAACAAGAGATTCGATTAATTCATGAATGTCTTCAGCATCTGTAGAAAAATCAAATTTTTCTTTTTTTAGAGATTCTAATGCAACTAGAATTTTTTTTGCATCATTTTTTGAAATTATTTTATTTTCTTGAAGCATCAACACATGGGCCTGGCTTCCAAGAATATCAAACAGTGCAATTTCTGAATCATCCTTAATTGAAGACACATAATCCAATGTAATATCACTCAAATCATTACCAAGACGTGAACGATACATCAACTAAGGTTCTAGAATGGTTATATATAGCATCGACGCTTTTGCCCACATGAGTCAAGATATCAAACAACTTCGAGTAAAAATCTTCGATGAGTTATCAAAAATTGTGGATCCTGAAATAAACACCACCATTACAGATTTGGAATTAATTGATGAGGTAGATATCAATAATAGCAATGTGAAAGTAGATTTGCATTTAACAAGTCCATTCTGTCCGGCAGTTTTTGGATTTAAAATCTGTCAAGACATTCATGATAATCTTTTGAAAGTGGATGGTATTGATGATGTCAAAGTAAATGTTTCAAACCACTTTATGGCAGAACAAATCAATAATCAGGTAAACAATAGTCCTAATCCTAAAAAATCAGGTTAACTTCTGAATCCTAAAAGATAACCACGAAGGAATTGAATTCCCATTGCAGGGTCCACTCCTTTTGGGCATACTTGGCTACAAGAGCCTGCAAAATGACATCTCCATATTCCATGAGAATCATCAATAATTTTCAATCTAGAGTCTTTTCCTTTATCTCTACTATCTGCAACATACCTATAGGCTTGAGCCAAGGCTTGTGGACCAATGAATGAAGAATCAGTAGCCATGGTAGGACATGCAGAATTACATAAACCACATTTAATGCAATTTGCAAATTGAATATAGTTTTCTAGTTCCTCAGGAGACTGTAGAAATTCTTTTTCATTAGAGGTAATTTCAGAATCATCACGGATAAGATAGGGTTTTACCTTGTGGTGGGTGTCAAAAAGTCTTTCAAATCGTACTGCAAGATCTCTAATTATTGGAAAATTATTCATGGGTTCAACGGTAACAACATCAGAGTCAAGTTCACTAATCTTGGTAAAACAAGCAAGCCTTGGTTTACCATTAATTATCATTCCACAAGATCCACAAGTCGCTTGTCTACAAGAATAGCGTACTGCAACTGAATGATCAAAATGTTTCTTTACATCAAGTATTGCCTCTAAAACTGTTGTCCATCTCTCGTATTGGAGATTAAATTCCATGAATTTTTTTTCATTGTCATGTTCAGGGTTAAATCTGGCAATGCGAAGTGTGATTGACTTTGAGGTTTTTCCTTCTGCCACGCTAGAAACTTGTGCCATTTAGACCATCCCCATGTTGACCATAAATATTGTTCGCGAACCATAAGCTATCAACCCTAACATAGCGGCCACACAACCATAAGATACTGCCTTTTCATATGCTGGTCCTTGTTTTAATTCTAAAAGAATTACTCTTAATCCATTAAAACCATGAATTGATAAAAGTATCAAAATAATTTCTAGCATCCCAGCATATGGTAGAAATTGATAGTTTGCAATTACATTTGCATACTCTAATGATTCTGCAAAACCTTGTGTTAAACGCATTAGAACATGAACGGCAACCAGTGCGACTGCTGCTAGAGCGGTCCCATAATGAATTTTCATAATAATACTTTCTCTCATTTTATTCACCAAACATTACCGCAAGACCGTACAACATTGCAATGGCTGCTAGAACTATTGCAGAATAAATTCCCATTTTGTGCCTAGAGTTTTGTGAGGCCGGAATGTAAGGATAGTCAGGTCTTGCAGGTTTTCCCACTCCGACTCCACCATGTCCAAGCATAACTCTAATTCCGTTTACTGTATGAAAAACGCACATTCCAATTACAATAGCTAATACAGCATGTCCTTCGTTGGTTTGGGTTAATTCTAAAAATTCAGCCCAACCTACATCTCCTTTGAGTATTGAGCTTGTTTCATAAATGTGGCCAATAAAATATGCAAGCAATCCTAGACCACTTAATCTCATTAGGATGTAAGCAACTCTTTCAATGCCATATCTTCGAGGATTTATCATTCCTCCAATTCCTTCTTTGTTTTCGTCTCTGGATTCCATCTAGTATTTCCTCTCCACAGGTTGATATGTCGTAATGGTTACTGGATGAGTTTTCATGATTGGTTCATTGGGATCATAATATGCAAGTGTGTGGTGTAAAAAGTTTGCATCATCTCTTTTTGTATAATCAGTTCTTGCATGAGCTCCTCTTGATTCTTTTCTGTTAATTGCACCTATTAGAACAATCTCGGCTGTTCTAATCATAGAGTCAAGCTCCATAACATTTGTAAAATTTGTATTATACTCCTTTGCGCTGTCATCAACATGTTTCCATGTTTGTTGTTTAAGCTGACGAATTTTTTTTAGTCCATCTACAAGATCTTTTTCATTTCGATAGACATATGCTTTTTCGTTCATGGTATCAGTAAGCTCTTGTCTAATTTCGTATGGATTTGCATCTCCATTTCCTCTAAAGATTCCATCATAGATTCTTTTTTCTTCCAGTGTTACTAAATGATGAGGCCAAGGATTTGAATTTGAGTTCTTTTCAATGTAGTCTACTGCAAGACTCCCAGTAATTTTCCCCCAGACAATGCATTCTGATGTAGAATTGGCACCAAGTCTGTTGGATCCATGAACACTGTTACATGCAGCTTCACCTGCAGCCCAGACACCTTGCAATTCGGTTGCACCATCAATATTGGTGTGAATTCCTCCCATCATATAGTGACAAACGGGTCTAATGTCTAGAATTTCTTGGGATGGATCTATTCCTGAAAACTTGATGGATATTTCTCTAATCCCACCTAATTTTTCTTTTATTTTTTCATCGCCCAAATGTCGTAAATCAAGTTTCATACAATCCACTCCAGTTTCATGTTTGAATCCATTGCCCTCATTGATCTCTGTAATTATCGCTCTTGAAACAATATCTCGAGGGGCTAATTCCATTTTTCCAGCAGCGTATTTTTTCATGAATCGCTCACCTTTGTTGTTTAAAAGATATCCTCCCTCACCTCTTGCACCTTCTGTAATCAAAATACCAGATGGTAAAATTCCTGTAGGATGGAATTGTACAAACTCCATATCTTTAAGAGCCATTCCTGCCCTGTATGCCATATCTAATCCGTCAGGAGTAGAAGAAAAAGCATATGTTGAAAAACTATACAATCTTCCAGCGCCACCAGTTGCAATAATCAAAGCTTTTCCCTTAATTTGATAAAAATTTCCAGAAGCCATCTCAATGGCAGTAAGTCCCATGAATTTATTGCCATCATGGATAATTGATGTGGCAAACCATTCGTTAAGATATTCAATATTTTCAAATTTTTGGCAAGTGTCATACAATGTTTGCATTTCAAAGAAACCAACCTTATCTGATGCATAAGTTGCTCTAGGAAAACTATATCCTCCAAAGTTTCTTTGGTCTACCCTTCCGTCTTGTCTTCGGGACCATGGCATACCCCAATGTTCTAGTTGGCGAATTTGTTGAGGCATTTCTTCACACAGACGTTTTGCAACATCCTGGTCAGCAAGAAAATCACTACCTTTTACAGTATCGTAAATGTGAGATTCAATTGTATCTCCTTCATCCTCAAATAAGACTGCAGCAGTCCCTCCCTCTGCGGAAACAGAGTGTGAACGCATTACTTGAACCTTAGATACAATTCCGATTTTTATCTTGGAATTTTTTCTTGCAGCTTCTACTGCGGCTCGTAACCCAGCCAATCCGGACCCACAAATAATCAAATCAAATTCGATAGACTCAACCATTTAGACTGACTACTTTTGAGGCAGGTTAAATATGTAATAATGAGCAATTTTCGATCGATTAATATATATCGCTAGTGATATCACTAGTGATGATTTCTGAGTGGTTTCAAAGAGTAGGAAGCTCTGTACCACGAGGATTTTCTAGATATTTTATTCTTGAATTATTAAAAGAAAAAAATCGAACGGGTAAAGAGATTATAGACTACGCCATAGAGCAAAGCAATGGAATTTGGAAGCCTTCACCAGGATTGATTTATCCTTTGTTAGGAAGATTGCTGGATGAAAGGTTAATTGAAGAATCAAAAGATGGAAAATATCAGTTAACAAAAAAAGGATCAGATACTGCCCAAGATGTTGATAAGGTAAACGATATCGTCAAAAAACAACTTGACGTTCTTTTTAGGTTAGGAAATGTGGGAAGATTTGTTGCAATGGACTTGTTAGAAAAAATTTTTAGTATGGGTTCAGTTCTTAGCGCAAACATATCCCATATGACCGAAGAGGAAACCAAAAAATACAAAACCTTTTTGGAAGATGAGCTTGAAAAAATTAAAGAGCAGGAAAACAAGAAAAAACCCAGACGGATCAAAATCGAATAGTTTCTATTAAAAAATTGAAGGATGTTCTAAATTTTGTGGATAGTTACAAAAATTTTCAAGGTTATTAAGACATGATCTTTTCAAATCTATTTTAAAAAAAGAAGTGTTAAGTATCTAAAAGAGGTATTTTAGTCGCGAAATCACTACCCTGAAATCGCTAATTGAAAGGGGAGGCCATTCCTCTTTATTTTACATAATAACCAATTAATTATATTTTAAAAATCAAAGTAGAATTATGGCATCCCATTGTATATTTTGTCCAGAAGAATTTGAAAGTCCTGATGAGTTATCTACACATCTACTTACTTGTAAATCAAGAATAATGAAGGATTTTCGTTAGTCAAGTGTTGTGTTATTATAGGAATCTATGAAGTACATTTTCCAAATTTAGAATATTTTTCACAAAAAATGTAATTGCCATTTGAGGTTGAAATCATAAATATTCCTAATTCAAGTTAATTTAATGGCAAATCTCAAAAATATCTTAAAATCAAAAAAACCTTTAGTTATCCCAGGAGTTTACGACGCAATTGGAGCAAAGATTGCCGAAAAGGTTGGATTTGAAGCAATGTTTCAAACGGGATATGGTACTTCTGCTACTTTATTTGGAATGCCAGATTATGGATTTATTGGAGCCACAGAAACTGTTGATAATGCAAGAAGAATTTGTAGAGCAGTATCAGTTCCGGTAATTGTGGATTCGGATACGGGATATGGTAATGCTCTAAGTGTTTGGAAATTAGTGCAAGAATTAGAATCAGCAGGAGCATCAGGTATTTTTCTTGAAGATCAAAGATGGCCAAAACGATGCGGACACATGCAAGGAAAAGAAGTAATTTCACAAGAAGAGTATACTGAGAAACTCAGTGCAGCAATTGATGCAAGACAAAGCAAAGACTTCATAATTGTAGCAAGAACTGATGCAAGAGCTACTGAAGGTCTTGATAGTGCAATTGAAAGAGGAATTCAAAATAAAAAAACTGGTGCGGATGCAGTTTTCATTGAAGCTCCTCGCTCAATTGATGAGATGAAACAGATTGGAAAGTCAATCAAAGCTCCACTTGTAGCAAACATGATTGAAGGCGGTGCAACACCTCTAAGTTCTGTAGATACATTGCATAAAATGGGATTTAACATAGTTTTGTACCCTCTATCAGTATTATTTGCAAATACTTTTGCAACAATGAACATACTAAAAGAGCTAAAAAAGAATGGAACAACTACCAAACTTAAACAAAAAGTTGTAAACTTTGATCAATTCAATGATTTGGTAGAACTTCCAAAGTTTAGAAAGCTTGAGAAAAAGTATGAAGCATCAAAAAGAGAATAAAAATAAAAATTTCAAGTAAAGGGAGAATTAAGATTCTATTCTCTTTACTTCAATTTCTATTGTTGAAACATTTCTGGTTCTACCGTCTTGTGACTCTAATGATTCTGAGCCAATTTTTATATCTCCGATAGAATATCCTGCATTTTCTGTCTTGCGTGCAATGATTTGGGCAACGTCTACAGCACGTCCAATGCTGAGTCCTCTAGCTTTGATGTTGACGGCAGGTAAGTTTGCCAATTGAATTAGGGCAGATGTAACATATGCCATCAATGGTTTCTTACCAATGAATATTGTGTCTCGTGTTTCGGTTGACATGCGGATTTTGATATTTAAGGATAATTTAAAGCTAGGAGGGGTTTTTTGTTCTGAGAAAAAAAACCCTTGAAAAAAATGCAATTATTATTAGTATGATCACGCCATTGTAATAATAAGATGAAAGATGTGATCTCAGTTTTAGAATCTGGAACTAGTGAAGAGAAAATAAAAAAATTGGAAACGCTTGCCTCCACAAATAACTTTGAAATTATAAAAAAAATTATCGGATGTTTGGATGATGAGGACATAAAGGTGAGAGGAGAAGCATTTAGCTCTTTGATTTTAAATAAAAATGAAATCGCCGAATTACTAATTCAAAGTCTTAAAGATTCCAGAAAAAATGTTAGAGGATTTACATCATTGGTTCTAGCAAACAGAAATGATTCCAATGCAATTCCAGAAATAATTAACCTTGTAAATGATGAAAGATCCATGGTAAGAGCTTGTGCACTTGGAGCTTTAGGCCATCTAAAGGCAAAAGAAGCTAAAGATACGATCCACGATTGTATTTTGGATTCTAATTTGGAGGTAAGAAAAAGTGCTTTACAAGCTATGATAAATCTGGATGATAAAATTTCCGAAAATGAATTTTTAGAGATTTCAAAAGAAACAGATTCTGAACTAGAGCAATTAGTGATTAAATTGAAAAAAGGTGGACCGGAAGGGATTTGAACCCTCGATCCGATGCATGCCATGCACCTATCCTACCGGACTAGACGACCGGCCCAACTGTCAGTATCCTGACCGAATTACGTTTTTCAAATTGGTTATTAACGTTTAGCGGTTGGTTTGAATTTTTTTTAAAGAATTAGCACAAGATATTTAACCGCATATTTCCTTGATTGAACGATATGGTTGTAGATAACGAGGCGACTATTACTTATATTCAATTATTAAAAGAAGATCTCTTAATTCTTAGATTAGTTCCCGACGAGGGTCCTGTTCCAGAATACAAAGCCGGTCAATTCATTACATTAGGATTACCAAATCCTGCTGAAGATGGGAAAATTGTTAGAAGGGCATATTCAATTGCATCTCATCCCGAAAATAGAGATTACATAGAGCTTGTAATTAGATGGGTAAGAAAACCTTTGCCCGGCAGATTAACTACTCAATTATTCAATGCAAAAGAAGGTGACAAAATAAAATGGTTAAAGCCTACAGGTTTGGCCCTTTTGATTAATGAGACAATGCCAGATGGCAGTCCAGATACTAGAAGAATTGTTTGTATTGGTGGTGGAACTGGAATTGCTCCTTTTGTGAGTTTTGCACAGCATCTTCATGCCGTGGAAGACAAGAGAGAAATTGTCGTCCTTCATGGTGCAAGTTATGTTGATGAGTTGAGTTACAAGGATTTACTTACAGATTTAGAAAATGAGAGTATTAAGAGAGGAAAAGATGAGTGGAATTTCAAGTATAGGGCTGCCATAAGCAGACCTCAAGAATGGTTCAACAGATCTTGGTCAGGCCAAGTAGGTAGAGTAGAAACATTCCTTAGGCCAAGAGAAAATGGAATGTCCCCTCTCGAGGAACTAGTGGGAGAAAAAATTACTAAAGAAAATACAATCTTTTACTGTTGTGGATGGCAAGGAACAATTGATGGCGTAATGGACTTTTTGACTCCAAGAGGATTTGTCACATATCATAACAAACGTGATGACGGAAGCTTTGAAGTCAAAGACGAATCCTACGGATAGCCAATTTTCAAAAGATTAAATTTTTGATAATTTATTGAAAATTCAATTTTTGATAAATGTTATTTTCTATAAAATAATTACAAAGTCAATCATTGAAATATAACGCATTTTTAGGGTTTGGTGATTGACGACGATACTTTATCTTGCACATCTGAATCCTCTTACAAATGCACATATTGAAATTATTAAACAACTCAAAGAAGAATCCAAAATTGTAAAAGTTATGCCTGTAATTTTCAAATTAGGAGAAAAAGAAGTTACAAGTAAGAGTTTTCCATTTAATTTTGAGATTAGAAAGAAAATGATAGAATCTGTGTTTGGGGATTCTGTCTGGATAACGGATGATTATACGTTTAATGCACCCTTCAAAAAATATCTTCCTCCCCTTTTGTCATTAAAGTCATGGAAATTACGAAAAAAAATTCTTACCGGAGTAAAAGGCGATTATTTTTCCTATACCGGAGATAAAGCAGAAGGATACATGCTAAAATTATACAGGTTAAAACCTAGAGTTGGAGAAAGAAGATCATTATCAGCTGCATCAGTAAAAGAAAAAATGTATGATGCAGTTTCTGGTAAAAATTCAGATTGGAAAACAGATGTTCCTGACGGCGTTGGAAAAATTATTGAAGATAATTGGAACGTTATTGAAAAATATTCTAAATTAGAAGATAAAACGAGAAGAGTGTTAGGAATGAAATTTCCTATCGAAGGCTGGTCCGAATAGATTAATTACCAAAAAGATGGAGATTTTTGTGTGAGTCTTCCCCTTTCAAAATATGTTTGGTTTGATGGGAAATTTGTCACTTTAGATAAAGCAAAGGTTCCGATAACTACACATGCCATACATTATGGAACATCAGTATTTGAGGGAATTAGAGCATATTGGAATGGAAAAAATCTTTTCATTTTTAGACTCGATGAGCATGTGAAGAGATTTAGAAAATCTGGGCAATTTTATAATATGTCACTTAATTTTTCTGATAAAGAAATTTCTAACGCTATTATTGGAATATGCAAAAAAAATAAAAGTAAAAAATCTTGTTACATAAGACCATTTTATTTTGTGGGAGATTATGGAATAAATCTTCACGTTACAAACAAAGCCCCAACTAGTGTAGCGGTTTTTTCATTTCCATTTGGGGATTTATTTGACAAAAATGGAATAACTGCAGGAGTGGTTTCTTGGAGAAAATTCTCGGACAGCTCAACGCCACCACAGGCAAAGATGGGAGGGAATTATCTTAATTCCATCATTGCCACTCAGGAAGCTAAGAACAATGGATTTGATGAGGCGATTTTATTAGATTTCAACGGAAATGTTAGTGAGGCACCTGGTGAAAATATCTTCATTGTAAGAAATGGTCAATTGATTACTCCTCCTTTATCATCATCAGCGTTAGAAGGAATAACCAGAGATGCAATAATCAAAGTTGGTCGAGATCTCAACATGGAAGTATTAGAGAGGGAACTGACTAGAAGTGAACTTATCATATCGGATGAAATTTTTCTTACAGGTACTGCTGCTGAGATTACTCCAATAATTTCAATGGATGGTAAAAAAATTGGAAACGGAAAACCAGGTAGTATAACAAAGAAAATGATGAATGAATATCAAGATATTGTAATGAACCGCAATGAAGAGTACAGTCATTGGTTAACTCCGGTGTACTAGATGAAGATTGTTCAAATTGGATTAGGAACTCGTGGGGAAAATTTTTCAAAAATATTAGCAGAGTTTGGAGTTTTATCTGCAGTATTTGATCCAGATCATAACAAAAGCAAAGAAATTGGCCAAAAATATTCTATAAATAATTACCATTCAGAAGAGCAATTAATTGCATCTGAGGATTTTGATGGGGTTGTAGTAGGGAACAATGTATCTTCCCAAACACCTGCAAATCTTCTTTATAAAAAAAAGCACGTATTTTTAGAAAAATCATCTCAATTTGATTCAATTGAAATTCAAAAATTAAAAGAATTGTCAAAAAAAAATAAAGTGATTTTGACTTGGGGTTTAGATGAACGATTCAGCTCATCAATAGAGAATCTCAAACAATCCCTAAAACAAAAAAATTTTGGTGATCTAATCATGCTAGAACTTTATCGACAAAGTACAATATCGCAGAAGAATAAGGGAATAATTTTTGAGGGGACAATAAATGACATTGATATTGCAAATGTGATATTTGATGAATTGCCAGTTGTGGTATTTGCAAGACTAGGTTATTCTGAAGATGAAAATGAAATTTTTGCCAGTATGATGTTGGGTTATAAGGATAACAAAACTGTAGTAATTTTATCAAATGGGACTTTGTCAGAGAAAGTAAAAAAAATACAATTATTTTGTACAGAAGCAATTTTACAGGTAGATCTAAACGCCGAAAAAATAGAGATTTCAAATAAAGAAAGTTTGGGCATAATGGAAAAAAGAGATACTTTGAAATTTCAAATTAAAAATTTTATTGATGCCATTGATGGGAAAAGTGAAATTTTGTTTAGTTCTAATGACATGTTAAATCTAACAAAAATAGTCGAGGGAGCACTTTTATCTAGTAATCAAGGTGTTCCCATTTATCTGGATTTAAAATGAACAAGAAAATGATGGATGTTTTGGCATGTCCTATTGACAAAAGTCATCCACTTGAACTACATGAAATTAACGAGAAAAATAATGTCGTATCTGAAGGATTGTTAGTATGTACAAAATGCTCTAGGTTTTATCCAATTATTGAAGAAATTCCCATAATGTTACCTGATGAGCTTCGAGATAAGAAATTAGAAATAGAATTTCTGAAAAAGTACAAAGACATTATTCCAGAAAAAATTTCAAAATCAGGATTACCCTGGCATATATAATAAATTTAATAATGTTTTATAAAAAATAATTATTTTCATTAAGAATGATGATGTTCTTTTTCATTGAAAGAATGGTAGAGATTTTAAAATAATTATAGATTAGAAATTAAATTTTTTTCTAAAAATTAAATTTGACATTTTGTATAAGATAACAATCCAAATTATTACCATAATTATTGCAACAGTACCTTTTACTACAGATGTAAGAATATGATCAAAATCACCATAACCCGAAATGGAGATTGGGCCTAACACAGTGACTGCAATTCCACCGCCCATTACAATCAATATCCATAATCCAAATAAAAATCCAAAAATTTCTTGATTTTTCAAATCTCAATCACCATCATAAATGCTGAAATAATTGCTAAAAATCCTGAAAAAAGTGCAAGTTTGAATATTACAAATCCTACTTGTTTTTCACTTAGAGCTTCTGAAGCAACAATAATCCTCACTAAACTAATTCGTGCTTTTTTATCCTTTGATGCCTTCAATTTGAAATCTTCTGTATGTTCAACAGGTTTTGATTTTAATTCATGATGTTCAACAATTCTTTTGACACTGGATAAAAATAGGAATGAGTTGATTATTGCAGGCAATAATGCTATTGCTGCAATAACTTCTACTTGTCCCACAATAGCAATAGTTCCATACATTGCTCCAAGTGCAAGTGCTCCTGAATCACCAGGGAATATTTTACAGGGGAATTTATGATATTTGTAAAATGCCAAGGAAACAAATCCTAACGGTAAACTAATAATCGCAACCTCATAATTTTGTAAAATAAATAATGCAAGACTTAGTGAGAAACTTGCAATCACCATAAATCCACTTGCTACACCATTTAACACATCAATTGAATTAATGGTATTTCCAGTTATAGAAATCATTATGATAATTATTGCAATATAGAGAATTGGAATTTGTACTTCGCCAAATAATGGGAAAGCAAGATTCGTATCATAGACCCCAAGAAAAATTATTGGTAAAGCAGATAATGCCAATGCTATCGGTTTAAACCAACCGCTCATTCTCTTCCGGTCATCGACGTAGCCAATTGCAAATGCAAGAAAAGTTGTAATTAATACTGCCAAGATTTCGTTCATCTGCAAAAATGCATAAAGTACAACTTCTGATGCAATGACTCCCAATATTATTGAAATTCCACCAGGTCTAGCTATCATAATTGGTTCTTTTTTATGCATGTCCACAACTGTCATGTTTCGTTTGTTTAGAAATTTTATCAAAGGAGGAGTCGTCAAGTATACAGTAAGGAAGGCAACAACACAAGAAACAATTGTAGGGATTATTAATTCAGTCAATATCTCACTTTTTTTAATTCTGACTTTATGTTATTTGCAAGGGTTAACCCGATTTTATCAATTTCTGCTAATTTGTTAACCGGAATCTTCGCCAGATCATCAAGCGTCTTTATTTTATGTTTGAATAGAATTCTTGCCCTAACTCTACCAATACCCTTTACCTTTACTAGTTCCAATAATTCTTCTCTTATTCCGTAGATAACTCTACGTCTCAAATTTTCCAATTCTTCAAGCAGGTCTGCTCTCTCAACGTGTTTTGCGATCTCTCTGAGACAGTATGTTAACCAATTTGCATTTTCCACCATTCTGTGCATATCACCAGACTCAATACCCAGAATATCTGACAAAGAACCCTCAGAGGATTCTGTAATCCAAGATTGTAAGGCAAGAAGGCTTCTTGAGCAATCATACTCAGATATAGACTCTAGTAATTCCGAAGAATGATTTTCAATCATCAAACTGGCAGTTTCATAATCTTTGTTTCGAAGCCCAAATTTAGGGAAAAACTCTTCAGAGTTTGTAATTACGTGTAAAAATCCAAAAGTGTGTTTTTTCTTTTTTGAGACATTTTCAATAGAATCTCTAAAGTGAGTAGCAGTAAGGGGATCGATATACAGCATGGAAGTTTTTTTACCAAAATCAGTTCCAGCATATCTTTCTCCTTTTTTTACGATCAAGTATTCGCTTAGAAGAAATCGTAAGGCAATATCTATTCCAAATTTTATTGTAGGTTTTCTTGACTGCAATCCTCCAAGTGTCTGCATAAAAAAATCAAGAATATCTTCTTTTTTTATTCCAGGATTTGTTACTATGACACTAAGTATGTGAGTTCTCAGAGATTTGTCATCGGTGATCTTTGATTCTATTGGTTCAGGTTCTCCATTGATATAATATTCAATGATCTCCTCACCATTTCCATTTCCAACAATTATAGATTCTCCGTACTTGTCATATTGTGGGCGTCCAGCTCTACCACAAAGTTGTTTGTATTCTAAAACACTGATAGGCCGATTTGCACCAACTTTTGCATTGTATCTGTTTATGTTTGAAATAACTACTCTCCTTGCTGGAAGGTTTACACCTGCTGCCAAAGTTGGGGTAGAGGATAAAAGTTTTATTTTTCCGCTACGAAATTCATTTTCAATTATTTGTCTGCACGTTTGATTTAATCCTGCATGATGAAAGGCAACTCCTTTTTTTACTAAAATTGCGAGTGTCTTTATAAGATCAGTTTGTTCGTTTGAGGATAAAATTTGTTTTGAGATTTTTTCTAGTTCGGCAAGTTCTTTTTTTTCTAGTAAATTTTCTATTCCATCCATGGCTTTAGTTGCCAAAGACTTTGAGCGTGTCCTGGTTTCGGCAAAAATTAGAGATTGACCTCCTTGCTGTACGCATTGCATGCCTAAATCAATAGGGGTACCACGTACAGTATTATCCACCTCAAAGGTAGAACCATCCTTCATAGTTACAACTCCTCCATCATAGACGCCTTCAGTAAGTGGTACTGGCCTCCAATCATTTTTTACTAACTTGCATCCCAACCAATTTGCAATTTCATCAGAATTTGTAATGGTTGCACTTAGTCCTAGTATTTGCGGTTTATGATCTAGTCTTTTTAGTTGTGTTAAAATCATTTCCAGTGTTGGCCCACGTGATTCATCTCCTATCAAATGTACTTCATCAGAAATTACAAGACCTATATCGTCAATCCAATCTACACCATGACGAATGATAGAATCCATTTTTTCGTTTGTCAAAATAATAATATTGTTTTTCTCTAATTTTTTTTCTATATTTTCAAAATCTCCTGTTGAAATTCCTACTTTGATTTTATTACCAATAGTTAAATTTTCTAATTTTTTAAACTCTAGAAATTTTTCTGCAGCTAGTGCTCGAAGTGGACTAAGATAGATTACTTTTCCTTTATTTTTAGAAAGAAACCCGATCATTGCCAGTGTTGCGATCAAGGTTTTTCCACTTGCAGTAGGTGCCGATACAAGAACACTTTTTCCTTTTAGTAATCCGGCTTTTACTGCGTCTGCTTGAGGAGGATATAGCTTGTTGAATCCTTGTGATTTTAAAAATTCAAGTGCAGAATCGGGAAGATCAATTTTCTCTATTTTCATACTCGGTTATAGTGACCGGGTTTTGATTCATAAATAGATGCTTCGCGAAGCATACGCCGGATGTAATTTCTAGCTTCTTCTTCAGTA
>JASFUC010000002.1:0-29583 GCA_050050475.1 Nitrosopumilaceae archaeon | reverse complement strand
ATGGAAGGTGAGAAGATGAGTGATACTATGGAAGGTGAGAAGATGAGTGATACTATGGAAGGTGAGAAGATGAGTGATACTATGGAAGGTGAGAAGATGAGTGATACTATGGAAGGTGAGAAGATGAAAACACATGCCATCTCTTATTCAGGAGTGTTTTTAGGAATTGGCGACGGAATTCATGATGTTCAAGGTAAAGTATTCACCATACCACTGGATAATGGCGGCGATGTGTTAAGACTAGAGAATTTCAAATCTACTAATGGTCCAGATCTTTATGTTTATCTTTCAACAGATAAAGATGCATCCGAATTCATCAATTTAGGAAAACTAAAAGCTAACAACGGAAATCAAAACTATGAAATTCCAAATGAAGTGAATTTTGCAGAATATAACCGAGTTTTAATTTGGTGTAAAGCATTTGGGGTTTTATTTGGAAGTGCAGAAATTTCTCCCCAATAAGAAGGTCAAAAAACCCCAAAAGGAATTTTTTATATCTCATACTAAGTCTGAGCAATCATTGATTGGATCTTCGGTTATTTTTCCAGTTTTTTCTATTATTCAGATATTTCCTAAGAGCATATTTTCTTTTTCTGGTACAGAAAATGGACAATCTGAGGAAAACCCTAGATTCAAAATGATACTTTGGATGTTTGTTGCAGGTACAAGAGGAGGTGCTAATAGGGCAAAAATACTCAGCCTAGTCAAAGAAACACCAATGAATGCCCACAAAATTGCAAAATCCTTGAATTTAGATCACAAAACAGTAGCTCATCACCTTAAGATTTTAACCAAAAATGATTTGGTTGAAAAGGCTGAGAAAACATATGGTGCAGAATACCAGTTATCGGACATTATGAGGAAAAATCAAAATGCATTAGAGGAGATTATGAATAAAATTGGGACAAAGTAATTTAACAAATCTCAGAGGAGAAAAAACATGGTAGACTTTATGCTAGCTGCAGTAGTATCGGCATTTCTTAACATCGGTTTGCTTGTAGTAGCAATTGGAACATATGTTCAGAATTTAAGAGTGATTAGATCTTACTATACATCAGGTTTAGTTTTAGTTGCGTTTTTGTTAATGATTCAAAACATTGTGATTGTTTTGTTTTGGTTTACACTTTACATGGATGACAAAGCTTTGATGATGTCAGCTGATATGGTGGCTCATTACTTGTTTGCAATTAATGTAATTCAGACTATTGGATTGTCTGTTCTTGTGTGGATTACAAGAAGATAGTTGAAAAAAGATTAGGATATAAAGCGGATAAATCCTTAAAGTAAATTTTTTGAATTATTGTTTTAATGAAACCAAAAAGAAAGGTAGTCTAGCATTGGCTTCAATGTTAGTAGTAACTATCTCTACTTGGCAATCATTTTTTTTAAGAAGTTTTAAGGCAGGTAACAAATCTACCGATGGAAATAAAAGAGAAATATGAGAAATTATCTCTCGTCTTGTTTTTCTTATTACAAAAGGAAGTTTGAACAAAGATATTCCAAGATGGTTTGATATCGCTAGAGGTCGCTTGCCTCGGAGGTATTCTTATCTTCATTTCTAATCTTTCTGAATCCAAAGTCTTCAGAGAGGTTATTCATGATATCAATTATAGAGTCCAGAGTATTTGCAATTGTTCCATCAAAATCAAATACCACTACTGGTCTGCGCATCGTCAAAGGTTTGGAATTTCAGATGAATATATGTCAAAATAAGCATAACCAAACATGCTACAAGTAGATTTATTTTCGATACAAAAAAAGAACAGTTATTGGCAATTTTACCCATAGATAATGGTCGATATGGAACCAAAGAGATGATGGAGATCTTTTCTGAGCAAAAAAAGGTCGATTACCAACTCCAAATAGAAGGAGCAGCTGCTATTTCCCAAAGTGAAATTGGCCTAATTCCAAAGACCGTTGGAAGAAAGGTGTTCTCAGCTGCTAATTCAGGCAAAATTACTGCAAAAAGAATCAAGGAATTAGAAGCAAAAAGCGATCATGACACTGCAGCTTTAGTTGAATCACTCAGTGAAAAATGCACAAAAGAAGTAAGACCGTGGATTCATTACGGTTTAACAAGTAATGATTTAGTTGACACTAGCAATTCAATGCAAATGCGAGATGCATTGAAAATAATTGAACCCAAAGTTGCAAAGATGGCGATAGTCTTAGCAAAAAAGGCTGTTCAATACAAAAGCCTCCCAGCAGTAGGCAGAACACATGGGCAACATGCAAGCATCATATCTTTTGGATTAAAGTTTGCCAATTGGGCAGCAGAGATGTCAAAACATGTAGAACGAATTGGCGAATTAAAGAAGAGAATATTGATTTGTAAAACCCTAGGAGTTGTGGGAACTGGTTCCTTGATGGGTGTAAAGTCAGTTGATGTGCAAAAGAAAGTTGCAAAAAGATTGGGATTAGTTCCAGCAGAAGTTACAACTCAGATAATTCCAAGAGAAAGATATACAGAGTATGTATTTGAGTTGGCATTGATTGGAGCTACACTAGAAAAAATTGCAATAGAGATTAGAAACCTTCAAAGAACAGAGATAGGAGAAGTAGCAGAGCAATTCAAAAAAGGCCAAATGGGAAGCAGTGCGGTCCCAGTAAAACGAAACCCAATCAAAAGTGAACGCGTATCATCATTATCAAAATTATTACGAAGTCAAGTCGGAGTATCATTTGAGAATATCCCATTGTGGCATGAACGAGACTTGTCAAATTCAGCAAATGAGAGGTTTATCCTCCCAACTGCATCAATATTAGTAGATGAAATGCTTGAAACCATGACTAGAATTGTGTCCAATCTCATCGTAAATGAGAAAAAAATTGTAGAAAATCTTTACATTACAAAGGGGCAGATATTTGCAGAGTTTGTCTTGGAGGCATTAATTAAAAAAGGAATTCCAAGATTTGTTGCTTACAGAGACGTTCAACGTGTTGCCTTTAAGGCAAAAGACAAGGATATGCAGTATATTGAGGCAATAAAGGCAGACAAAGCATTCACAGCCAATCTGTCAGAAAAAGAGATAGACTCCATATTCTCCCCCGATAAGCATCTTGGCGCATCAAGCATTATCATTGGTAATGTTAACAGATCCGTTACAAAGAACTGCAAGAAATTCATCTAGTTTTTAGTAGCTTTCTGTGGATTTTAGTCCCATATTGTAGTGCTTTTTTTCTTTTATTGTAAGAAAGTTCTGGAACTTCAACCTCTTTTGCAAGTTTTCGTATTGCATGCTTTCTCATCAGATCTTCAGAACCCAAAATCTTTTCGTATATTGGAATAGTCTTTGCAAATTCAATAAATTCTGGAGATAAAAGTGGTTGGATTATCTTGACTCCAAATTCAGAAGAAATTAGATTTACTGCCTTCATCATTTGTAGTTCATTTTCCAGTTTTGAGTTCATCAAATCTAGTATCTTGGTTTCGCCTTCTGAGAAAACATCCCTATATGCATTGTACCCACAGAACAGCTCATCAATTCCGTTTGCGGTAACAACAGTATCAAGGTCAAGACTTTGTGCAAGTTTAGATACATAGTAAAATGCAATACAATTTTCGTTCCAAGAAAGATTCTTTGTATTTATTTTTTGGTGAATATCAGAAGATATTTTCCCAAAAGTGTTAGGTTCGATTTCAAGTAAATGATGAGAGAATTTTAATTTTTCATTGACCTCTTTTGCAAACAAAATATCATGAGATTCAGAAAATCCAATTGTAAGTAGGATTACATCATAATCCAAATCAGAAAGTACTTTTGAAATCAGTGTACTGTCAACACCCCCAGAAAATGCAACACCAATTCTTTTTTGAGGAACAGTTTTTTTTATTGTATTTTTGATGTTTGTTAAGAGTTCATTGTTCATTTTATTCACAAAATTTTTAGACTGTTTAAAATAGGAAGGTATCCGATATTATTCTTTAACTTTTAAAGCAGTAAGGGATAAAAAAATTATGATGAAATTATCACCTGAAGAAATTTCAGAGGAGATCCGAAATATTCCAGGCTGGTCTGTTCAGAACGGAAAACTTCACAAGGATTTTGAGTTTGAGACCTTCAATGAAGCCTTTGGTTTTATGACCAGAGCTGCAATGGAGATAGAAAAAATGAATCACCATCCAGAGTGGTTCAACGTATACAACAGACTTTCAGTAGACTTGACTACTCACGATGCAGGAGGAATTACTCAAAATGATATCAAGTTGGCCAAGATTTTAAATTCACTTATTTGATTTTTTGATGACAGTAATTTTTTACATTAATTCTACTATTACCAACAGCCCTATGTTATCTGGTTACCTTAACTAAGTTTTGAAAATTCCACGGTGTTTGGACAGATTTTTTTCTGTTCTTTTTCTGGCCTTTTTTTCCTTGTGTTCTTTTCTAAAATGCTCTAAGCGATGTTTTTCATGGATGAATTCTTGGCCACATTCAGTGCATTTTACAATGGTATGATGATGGGCCTTTCGAACATGTTTGACTAGTTCATCATGATTGGAAAATTTTTCACTACATTCTGTACAATCATTTTTTTTATTTCTAAACAGATTCATTTTATCAGATACACCGTAACCTTTGATTTATGGAGTATATAGTTTGCTACGCTTCCAAACATGTCTGCATATGCTACGCCTTTACCTGTAGTGCTTATCACAATATGATCAAATTTGCCTTGTCTTGCTACCTGTATTGTTTCAATATCAACAGGGATTAAAATTTGTGCAAAATCTTTCTTATTCGAATCTCGCTAATTGTGATTTATTACATAATGAAAGAATTTCACCAATTGAAATCAACTTGATTGCTAAGGTTTCATTGTTTGTCATGTATTTTTAAAAATTTTTCAAATAATTTAGAGTAAAATCTAACAAGTAATTGCCGTTAGGAGTTTATCAAGCTGCAATGGTTTTTTCAGGCAATCATGAATTCCATTTCTTTTTAACAACCCCATTACCTGACTTGAAGTAAGAGAGATTGCAGAAAATATTATAATTTTCTGGTCTTGGAGAATTTTTTCTCTTTCTAATGTGTCAATAATATCAATTCCACTAAACTCAGGCATCGACATGTCCAAAAGAATAACATCGTATTTTTCATTTTTAATTAGGTCTAAGCCATCGAATGGATCATTGGCCACCTTATTCTCAATTCCTTTTGATTTTAGGAATTTTGACAATAGATCGGTAATATCTCGATTATCATCAATTATGAGAACCTTCATGAAATAGAACTGTTTTTTCTACTATATGGGAAAGTGTTTGTTCGATTTTTACACATTGTATCAATAAAAATAATAACCAAAAATAAGGAGATGGATCAAGATTGATCAAAGATATTACTATTGCTGCTGCGGATATGAAATGGGAATTGACTGGTTTTGAGGAACCAGAAAGACTATCAAAGGAATAGTAGGAGAGCATTCAGGTAATAATGCATCAAAAAATTTGCGCTTGTAAGTGTGGTTGCACCAGAAAAATATCTAATGTTTACTATGATGCCTGTATCTTTTGTGTTTGGGGAGATCATAAAAAATAATTTCAAATCACTGAGATTATTTTACATCTGCCAATACATTTACGATGTCTGATTTTGTAACTATTCCAACCAATTTTTTGTTTTTTATTACTGGGATTCCACTGACATCATGCCTAATCATCAAAATTGCGGCAGTGTAGACAACATCATCTGGATAAACAACAAACGGATTTTTGGTCATAATGTCTTTTGCAGTAAATGTAAGAAGATAACTTAATCGATTAACATTAAATTCGTTGATTTGAGAAGTCTGTGCAATTTCTGAGCTTTCCGCAGGATCGGTAAATTCTCGATGCAGATCAAAAGTCTTTGCTGGAATAAAATCACGATATGTAATGATTCCTAGAGGTATCTTATTTTTGACAACAATTACTCGTCTAATATTGTTGTTAAACAAAATGCTCTCAACTTCAAATATCGAATCGCTTGGAGAGACCGTTATTACATTTTTTGACATGATTTTTGATATATCGAGTGATGCTGTACTTTGAATTAGAAAAGTTGAAACAAGGTCAGTTTTTGTAACGACTCCAATTAATTTATTTTTCTTGTTTTTCACAATCACTGAACTAATTGCATTTTTCTTCATCAGTTTAGCACATTCATGAATTGATGCATCAGGTGAAGTTGTTATCAGATTTTTTGACATTATATCTCTGACCAGAATTTTTCCAATAGGTTTTTTATTAAATATAGAGACACTTTTTGCAATATCTTTTTCAGTAATAATTCCCACAGGTTTTTTACCAAATTCAATTACCAATCTCCCAATCCGATGACGAAGTAGTATGTCTCTTGCATCCAGTATGGGGGTATTTGGAGGAATAGTGATGGGGGTTTTAATTATTGATCTTAATTCCACTGGAATTTCTTGGAAAATTTTAGGGGATTTTTTTTGTCTCACACAGGAAGATGGTTGGTATCTGTATATCAATTTCTAATACATTATCATTGATGGTAATTACGGCATGATTTAACTATCTATTCTCTGTTAGATGAATTATTAAATTTAAATTAATTTTATTATAACTTCATAACCAAAATTTTCATTAAAAATTGTTGACTTGTAATGTACTGATTTGGTACAAAATGTAATGGGATGGTATATTGATAACATTTAGAATTTTTACCAAAAAATATTTTCATATTAACTAACTTTAAAAAAAGTCTGAAAGATATCGAACTGACATGAAACTAAATATTGTGAATTCCTTTGATGATTATGAGTCAATTATACGAATGCCCAAACTGCTTGAAATACAAGATCGGAGTCACTTTAATTGAAAAAGATGATTCTAAGGTTTGCCCAGTTTGTGAATCTTCATACTAAAAGATGAGATAATTTCAATCTCAAATTATTTGATCGCTAATTCTTGATCGGTTATTGTAAAATTTAGCTAAAAATTAATCATCAAAGCTAACTAGAGTATATCACAAATTTCCGCTAATATAGAATAATGTCGGGCGATAGTGGGAGTTGGACAAAAGAAATGGCATACACGCCAGATATTGTTCCTACCCTTGAAGAAAAATCTCTTGAGGAACTTGATTTTGAGAGACTTATCACAAAGGTTGGTTTTTATCAAAGATAATCACGGTTTTTTATCCGTGATTTCTTTTGTCCTTCTAAAAAAATATCCAGTCATAAATTATGGTCTAAAATATTTTACAGAATTTATATACAGAACCACAAACAGATGACTTCACATGGCGTCAAGTCCCACAGTATTAGACTCAGATTTCCGATACATTGACAAAAAGGGAAATCTCATGAGAACCAGAACAGAGCTGACCGTAGCGCAAATGCTTGCATTTCTTGAAGAAGATTACCAATATGACCATGAATTGACCCTAAAAGACGGAAAAAAAATAAAAATTGATTTTAAGACAAGCAAGGGGCTTATCGAAGTAATAGATAGTGAAAAAGACATTACAAAGTACAAAGAGATCAAAGATAATTTGGTTGAGAAGGTTATGGCAATTGGCCATCCAAAGTATTCAGCTCAGATTAAAGAATTAGAAGATATTGTTTTTTATGACAAAACCCCGCAGACAGGCTCTATATTTTTAGAGGACCCATCATTTTCCTTTGATTATGCACATATCTTACCCCTAGTTGAGAAATGTTCAATTTTGCACGGACATACATCATCAGTGATGGTAGAGCTTGTTGGACAGATGAAAGACAATCTTTTGGTCGATTTTGGAGTTGCAAAAAAAATTATCAAGGAAGTAGTAAATGTTTTTGATCATAAGTTTTTCATCAATGATAAATACATGAAAAATCAAGACGACTCCCATTATCAAATTCAGTTTGAAGGCCCAAAGGGAATGTTCGATTTGCAGGTTCCAAAGAATACAACATATCTTCTAAAAGGAGAAGCCACAGTTGAGAATTTGTCATCAGAAATTATCAAACTATTAGCTCCTAAAATGCCCTCAAACGTAGAGGCAGTGGGAGTCTACATTTACGAGGGTTACAATAAAGGTTCACACATTATTTCAAACATTTCAAGATAATTAAAAAATGGAACCCAAAATTACAGAAAAAGCATGGAACCCAGAGCTTGAAAAAGCAATTCTAAAACAGTGGCAAGAGGAAAAAATTTATGAATTTTCTCCAAAAGATGATAATTTTACCATTGATACACCACCACCATATCCATCTGGTAGACCTTGGCATATTGGAGCAGCAGCTCACTATTCTCAGATTGACATGATTGCCAGAACGGCACGAATGGCAGGAAAGAATGTCTATTTTCCAATAGGGATTGACAGAAACGGACTTCCTGTAGAACTCTACACAGAAAAAAAACACAGCATCAGAATGCGTGAAACTGAAAGGGGAGAATTTCTCAGTTTATGCAGAGAAGCTCTTGATGACTTGGAGGCAGAAATGATTCTGATAATGAAGAATCTAGGCATAAGTGGAGACTTTTCAAACTATTACAGGACAGATTCTGAGGAATACAGGGCATTGACTCAGGCCACGTTTATGGAGTTATGGAAAAAAGGCCAAATCTATCTTGCGAATCGTCCGAATAACTACGATTGGGTTTCAGGAACAACAATTGCCGATGCCGAAATAATCTACCAAGATTTACCAACAAAATTAGTTTACATGAAATTTAAGATTAAAGATACTGACAAGGAAATAATTATTGCAAGTACGAGACCTGAGCTTTTATGTGCATGTAAAACAATCATTGTAAATCCTGAAGATGAAAGATATTCTCAATATATAGGTACAAAAATAATTGTTCCAATAACAAACGCCGAAGTTGAACTTCGCACACATCATTCTGCACAAATGGAGTTTGGTTCAGGAGCTGTTATGGTTTGTAGTTATGGTGATCAAAATGATGTTGCCTTATTTAGAGAATTAGAATTAGAAGAAGTGGTAGCGATTGGACTTGATGGAAGAATGACTGAAGCTGCAGGAGAATATGCTGGACTAAAACCAAAACAAGCAAGAACAAAGATCATCGAAGATCTAGAAACCAAAGGGTTTGTAGAAAAAACAGAAGATATTGTCCACAGAACACCAGTTTCAGAAAGAAGTAAAATTCCAATTGAGATTATTCCAATGGAAGAATATTACTTAAAACAAAAAGAATCAGTTGAAAAAATAAAAAAACTAGGACAAGAAATTACTTTCTATCCATCAATGCATAAGCAAATTCTAATGAACTGGCTAGAATCAATAAACATTGATTGGCCAATTTCTAGGAGAAGATACTATGGAACGGAGATTCCAATTTGGTACTGCAAAAAATGTTCTGAACCACATATTCCAGAACCTGGAAAATATTACAAGCCTTGGTCAGACAAGTGTCCAATTGAAAAATGCACAAAATGTGAATATACAGAATTTGTGGGGGAAGAGAGAACATTTGATACTTGGATGGACTCTAGTGTATCTCCTCTTTTTGTCTCCAAATACAACAAGGATCAAGACTTTTTCAGTAAAGTATATCCCACTACAATCAGACCTCAGGCCAAAGATATTGTAAGAACCTGGCTTTACTATACACTTCTTAGGTGTGAGCAGCTTACAGGCTCAAAACCATGGTCTGAAGCATGGGTAATGGGATATGGTCTTGATGAAAAGGGGATGAAAATGAGCAAAAGTAAAGGAAACGCGATAGACCCCCTTCCTGTAATTGAAAAATTAGGAGCTGACACCTTTAGGTTTTGGAGCGCCAGTGAGATTAATCATGGATATGACTTTAGATGCAATGAACAAAAAATTGAATCCACAAAGAAATTTCTCAGCAAACTATGGAATGTCTCCAGATTCTTGTCTAGTTTTCCAGTGATTGAATCAGGACAACCCTCACCTACAGATGAGTGGATATTAGCAGAACTTAACAACCTTGTAAAGGAATGCAAAAAAGGATATGATGAATACAATTTCTTTGTTCCAGCAATTGCCATTAGGGAATTTACATGGAATATTTTTGCTGCCCACTATATAGAGATGGTAAAAGCAAGAGCATATGGAATTGGTTTTTCAGATGAAGAAAGAGATGGTGCCATCTTTACACTGCATAAAACATTATCGACGATTTTGAAATTACTTGCACCTATCACTCCATTTATCACAGACCATTTGTGGAGGACATTGTATTCTCCACAAAGTATCCACACAGAATTACAGGTTGAGGCAGAGGATGTAGAGTATCAAAGTAAGGTTACTGACGAGATTACAGAGTTTAACTCAAAGGTATGGAATGAAAAGAAAGCAAAAGGATTGTCCCTCAAAGATTCATATTCATTTTCTGTTCCAGAAAATTTAGCACTATACCAAAAAGATCTAAAATCAATGCACAACTTGGAAGACTAGACTTAGTTTTTTGATTCTTGGATTAGGTTTACAAAATATTTGTGTAGTGAAACATCTCTAGTTAGCTCTGGATGAAATGAGGTTCCAATTATGTTTCCTTTTTTTACGGCAATTATTTTTTCATTGAATTTTGATAATACTTGCACATCAGAACCTGCATCAGATACGGATGGTGCTCTAATGAATACTCCTCTGAATTTTGGGATGTTAATTGAATCCATTGAAACATCAGCCTCAAAGGATTCACGTTGTCTTCCAAAGGAGTTTCTCTCAAGTTTAACATCAAGCAAATCCAATAGAGGTTGATTTGTCTTTCCAACTATGCGGTCATCAACCGTTTTTGAGAGTAAAATCATGCCTGCACAAATCCCAAGAACAGGCATTCCTTTCTCGATTTTTTCCTTCATTTCCTTAAGTGAAGAATTTACTAGAGATAATTGTCCTATTGTGGTGCTCTCCCCACCTGGAATTATTAATCCATCTAGACTATCTATTTCTTGAGCAGTTTTAACATCAATTACATTTCCATCTAGGTTTAATTCTTCAAGTGCTTTTTTTGTTGAAAGGATGTTTTCTTGTACGTCTCCTTGAATGGCCAAAACACCAATATTTAGACTCAAGCCGAACCCCCACGTTCCTGCATTCTTAATTCTAAAGTGTTAACATCAAGACCAAGCATTGATTGTCTTTCATCAATCATTTTTTGTGCTTCTTTGACTTTTTCTGACTCATTCCAAAATGTTGTCGCCAAGACAATGGCTCTTGCTCGCTCAGCTGCATCTTTTGCATTGAAAATTCCAGAACCTACAAAAATTCCATCACATCCAAGTGACATCAAGTATGCTGCATCAGCAGGAGTTGCAATCCCTCCTGCAGCAAAATTAACTACGGGTAGTCTTCCAAGTCTTGCTGTTTCTTCTACAATGTCATAAGATACTTTGAATTCTCTGGCCATTCTGACAAGATCTTGATTGTCTCCTGAATCATAAATCGACTTTATTGTTCGCAATTCATCGTTTACTTTTTTAATATGAGTAACTGCTTCTGCAACATTTCCTGTTCCAGGTTCTCCTTTTGTCCTAATCATTGCGGCTCCTTCTTCTATTCTACGTAAGGCTTCTGCCAAGGATCTTGCTCCATTAACAAACGGAGTTGTAAAATTCCATTTCCAAATATGATGATGTTCATCTGCTGGAGTCAAAACTTCAGACTCGTCAATCATGTCAACATCTGTTTCCTCAAGAACTCTTGCTTCATACACATGTCCTATTCTGCATTTGGCCATTACAGGTATTGTTACAGAATCCATAATGTCTTGAATAATTCTAATACTCGCAGTTCTTGCAACTCCTCCTGCTTTTCGGACATCAGAAGGTAGTTTATCTAAAACCATAACAGATACAGCACCGGCTTCTTCTGCAATTTGTGCCTGTTCAACGGATGTTACATCCATAACTACTCCGTTTTTTAGCATGTGAGCAAACCCTCGCTTTAGAGTCGAGGTTCCCCGAGAAATTTCATTAGAATCAGAGTTCTCAAAAACTATTCCTTTGGCATTTTCTCTTTCACCTGCTAATGGAAGCATAATCTAATTCTTCTCTCAGACTATTTGTACCTATTCACGAATCTGTTCTATAATTTCGTCTAACTCAGTTTCAACCATGGTGATAATTGGAGGAATAAATTTTTCAGTGGCATTCTGTTGTGGCCAATGTATTTGTTTAATTGCACCATTCAAAGTGACTTTTACGTTTGACTTTTGGTATTGCATTACATCGTCTTTTACCGGAAAAGATTCAGATGGTATTGCAATAAATCCCGTTTCCTTGATTAGTGCTGTTAACTTTTTGAGTTTTTCTTCACTTAATTTAGATTCGATTTCAGGTTGCGGGTAGCCCTCCTTTGTAACGGAATATTTTACATCCCCATTATTTTTGATTAGAAGAATCTCTGTTTTTTGAGATGACAACTTGTCTGTAATTCCAAATGATACTTTGGATAATTGATGTTTTGTATATTCAATTTCAATTGTATCATTGGGATTTGCAGCAGAAAATGGAATGTCAGGTTTTGTAATTAATGGAATCGCAATTAGTAATGCAACAATCGCTGGAATTGCGCCTGCTGCTAAAAGAATTGGTTTAACCATGATTTTTTTTACAATTCTAAAATTAGTTTAATCTCAAATAAATCTTGGTTAAAGTAACTTAAAATTCAAGTCTTTTGCAATCCTTGTTGTGGGGTCGTAGCCTAGCCTGGTAGGGCGACAGTATCTACAACGATCACCGCTAAGGGCTCCAGAGGTAAACTAAGCTAAACTGACTCACGGATGATGTAAGTTTGGAGCTGTAGTGACCCGTAGGTCGCCGGTTCGATTCCGGTCGGCCCCACGTACCTACCATACAGATTTAGAGAAGATGAATTCCATTGGTATAAATTTTTGATTTGTTAGGAATTAGCGAATCCCCAAGGGTTTTGGAATTATTACTTCAAAAGATTGATTTACTTCAGGCTTAATTTTTTTCTTTTATCTTGCTATTGATTTAGATTTGTTTCAAATTCTAGTGTCTATATCTAACATCGAAGATTAAATGATTGAACAAGATTGAGAAAACGGCCTAATTCTCCATAGAATTTAATTCCTTTTTCAGTGAGAACATAGATTCTATGTCTCTCATTATGAATCATTTCGACTAATCCAGCTTCAATTAGATTTTGACATTTATCAATTAACGCATAATGGGAAAGGTTTGCTTTGCGGGAAAGTCTCGAAATTTTCACACCAGATGAACCTTCATTAGCAGTATATGACAAAATATCGTGCATTATTGCCATTTCTGATCGGTATTGGGTTTTTGACATAAATAAAAAATGTAAAATGCATTATAAGAAAATTAATCCCGCCCTGCGGGGTGCCTTTAACTTAAAATCTAATGGTAAATTCTATGGATTGTTTGAATTTAAAAATAATTTACATTCTAATCATTGGAATGTCAATAATTACCATAGTTTATGGAGTTCAAGCATATGTTACCTTTCAGGTTAATTCTGAGAGACTTGTAGAGTCTGAAGCATTAAGAAATCAAGTCCTTGCCAGCAGTTTAATCCAAAATCTAGATTTGTTCATCGAGGGAAGAATGATTGATTTCCAATCTTTAGAAAAGGCAAAAGAAATACGAGATATTTTAAAATCTTCAAATGAGGAGTTTTCTCAAATTGAGGATCTTGACGAATATTTGGAACAAAAAAACCCATCCATAGAGAATTTTGACCGATATTTGCCATTCATTACTCAGGCAGTTGAACAAAAACACCAAAATGAATTAACGGCAATAATAAAAAACTATGATCAGACATATGGATTTGATTTTGCCGAAGAATTCTTTGTCACAAATGCATACGGGGCAAATGTTGTATTAATTTTTGGAGTGGCCGATTACGTTCAAACCGACAAAGAGTGGTGGCAGAAAACCAAAGATGCAGGAGCCTATGTAGGTGAAATTGAATACTTTCCTGCGTATGGAACCTATGCTGTCCCTTTAGGCATATCAATTTCAAATGAAAACGGGGAATTTTTAGGAAACATAAGAGTTTTAATTAGCATAGATCATTTGTTAGAAGATTTTTTTAAAAATATCCAATTACTAGAAGACCAAAACAAAGAAGTCATTCTTTTGAATAGAGATGGCATGATAATTTATCACAACAAGATAATTTATGGTGAGAATCTCAAAGTTAATTTTATGGAAAACTTGACTGAGGAGGAGGGAAACTTCAAATTTGTAAGGAATGATTCTGAGGAAATTATTTCATATGCAAAATCAAAAGAAAGCAGCGGGTTAGGACTAGGATGGATAGTAATTCTTACTGAAAAAGAAGAAAATATAATATCTTCATTAGAAGATGTTAGAAACACACTTGCCTTACCAGCAATTATTGGAGCTTTGGTTACTGTAATTATCGGAATAATCATAACGGTGTTTGTCTCAAATCCATTAACAAAAATAACTAAAAATTACAAACAACTTTCCTCAGGAAATTTTGATGTTCGGTTAAAGCCAAGCAAATTGCATGAAATAAACTTGCTTTCCAATTCTTACAATGACTTTACTAAATCCCTCAAAAAATTAATTGAAACTGAAAAAGATCTGGCAGAGGAACGTGTTAAGGTAAAAAATGAAAGATTAACTGCAATAGGAGAACTTTCTGCCAGTATGGCTCATGATATGAAAAACCCATTGGCAGTAATAAAAACAGCAACAGACGTATTGAAAAGAAAATTCAAAGGAGATGATGATAAAATCGACAAATTATTCTCTAACATAGATATTGGAATAAGTAGAATTTCTCATCAAATCAAAGATGTATTAGAGTACGTTAGAATAACGCCTGCCAATATTAAGGCCGTAAGGCTTGATCAAATGGTTGACACGGCACTAAATACAATTCAGATACCACCAAATATAGCAATAAAAAATTCCCAAACCAACATTGAGTTGAATTGTGATCAACAGAAAATGGAAATTGTTTTGATTAATCTAATATTAAATGCGGTTCAGGCCATAGGGGATAATTCGGGAGAGATCGTTATTTCGTCAAAAGAAGACAATTTACATTATGAAATAAATATTGAAAATTCAGGTCCACCTATACCTGAAGAATTGCTAGATAAAATCTTCGAGCCATTGTTCACAACCAAATTTCAAGGAACCGGATTAGGATTAGCAACATGTAAGAATATTATTGAACAACATGGCGGCTCAATTTTAGTTAAAAATAATCCCACCACATTCACTATAAAGTTTCCAAAAAATATTAAAGTTGATCTTGAAAACGGTGGCAAAGTAGTGAAGGAGGAATGATTTCAGATTGATCACCAATAATACAATTTTGATTGTGGATGATGATATACCTCTTTTAGAAAATACAGCATACATGGTTGAAACTCTTGGTTACGAGGTAGTTACTGCCAAAGATGGTTTAGAGGCAATCGAGGTATTCAAATCGGTAAATCCGGCTTTAACATTTATGGATGTCAAAATGCCCAAAATGGATGGGTTTGATGCATTTTTTAAGATAAAAGAATACAATAAAGATGCCAAAATTGTTCTGATAACGGCATATCATGTTGATGAAAAAAAATACCTAAAAGCCCAAAGCATGTCCCTGTTAGAAACTATTGAAAAACCATATGATATTGAAACACTTGAAGGCGTAATCAAAAAGTACTTGGGTTCATAGTTTTTTTAATTTCTTTAAATTTTGAAACCGGTTTTTGTAAAATTCTTCGACTTCCAATAAAAATGACTGATACCAGTCTTTTAATTCTGAGTCTCCTTTGGTAATCAGCTTGTACCAATCTTCATATCTAACTGCTGAATCTTTTTTAGGAGAAAATCTGGGAATCAGTAACTGAGTGTAATACCAGCACGAGATTTGCTCTGCCAGATCTTTTTCTTCAATATGTTCAAAATTATCTAGGTATTTTATTGATAAATATGTAAGAATTTCATAAACAGGAATTTTTGAGATTTTTGAAGTGTGGATATTATCTAAAAATAAACCCTTAGCTAAGAGCTTAATCCTGTAGACATCAATTCCAATTGCTTGTTTTAGATAGTCCCATTTGCCAAAAACCCAAGGTAAAAATTTTTCATAATTTTTTGCCATCATGTCAATTTCTCTATTTGTTAGGTCCAATACATCAAGACAGTACAAAATCCCATGTAAAGATAATCGGTAAACATTAGCAGGAGCTTTTATCTTTCTTTTACCTTCAGTTACCACTAGTCCTATTTCCAATATGCCTGCAGAATGTTTTCCCCTATCCTCTCTCCCTATGAGGAATTTCCTGTATTGTTTTTCTCTTGTTCTAACCTTAGAAGTCTCTCCAAATAACTCCTCCTTGGCCATTCCCCACGTAGTTAGTGGACCGTGTATGGCCAGGATATGAAGCATTTTTTGAATATTTTCCTGATGTTTTGGAATTTTCTTTTTCTTATAAGATACGTCGCCGTACAATTTCCTTGCAGTTAACCGCATGTAGTTTTTGTATGAATACAAATTTCCAAAAGTTCCAGGTTTTATTTCAGGCAATAAGAAGGTCCTTACTACCTAACTATAATAATTTTGGAAGGATTTATCAGACTAGTGTGAAGATAAAATGGATCCCTAAAAACCATGAAAGCAAACTTGAAATTATAATAAAGCTGATCTATACGATTTTTTTAATGTAGTTCTAACCTTTGTTCAAAATCCTTTATGATTATTTTCTAGCATCATTTATCAGGCAGGAAAGTATTGCTTCATTAGTGCCAAATTTGAAAATATTTTTCCTTATTTTCGTTAGTCTTTTTGTATTGGGAATTGGATACCAAAGTTCCCTTGGGCAAAATCCCGAAGAGGAGGTTCCATTGAGAAGCGATTCATCTAAAGCAATTCCAGACTGGTTAAAGAACAATTTTCGTTGGTACCTAGATGGTCAGATTAGCCAAAAGGAATTACTAACTTCAATTAAATGGCTACTGGATAATAACTACATGCACCTTTCTGAAAAGTCTGCAAGAGAAGTTCAAGAACTAAGAGATCAAGTTACTTATCTAAAACAAGTTCTTGCCGAATTAAATTCATCAAGTGACAGTGAAGGTGGTAAAAATAAAGTTGAGTCAAGCTCAGAAGGTAATTTAAGATCCTTGGTAGTAATATCAGAACATCAACCAAAAGTGAACAAGTTAGTTAGTAATACAATAATCAACGGGACACAAAACTTTGATGAATGGAGTGATCTAATTTTCCAGACTAGAAATGATGTTTCAACAACTAATTCTTTGAAAAGTCCAAGTGAAATTAAAGAATTAGATTACAAAGCAGAGGATCTGCAAAGATTAGCAATATTATTCAACACGGCATTTGATAAAGAATCAGGAATTCTTGCAGCAGAAATTAATTTAATATCAGGAATGCCCACAATTAAAGCTCTAAATCAAGAGGATTCTATAGAAACACTTCAAGAAATAGAAAAAAATTATTGGCTTGGTAGATTAGGAAAAACAATCGAGAAAATAGAATCTCTTAAGGCAGGAGTTGCCGCCATGCAAGATCATTTTAGTTTAATCGAGCCAGACCTGAATTTAGATGTTGCAGATTCTTTTGTACTAGAAGACATCCAAAGACAAAAAGAAAGAATGAATGAAATATCAAATGCACTTGAGAATCAGCAGAATGTTGTTGAAAGTATTATTCAGAATATTAGAGATTAAATGGATAATTTTTTTTAATGTTATATTTTTAATATTTGTAATACCTGATTTTATCATAATTTCATTTTTTTGTAATTGCATGTTTTTTGATCGATGCAAATAATCTATTCAAATAATGTTTCCAATAACTTGCTTGAAATCATCCATAGATAGAAAAACTGGAATAGATCTAATGCCACTCCGCAAAAATTTAGGTAAAAAGTAATATTCATTTGAATCCATTAAAGCATGAATCATAAATCTCAAATCCAAAAATCAGGGAATTACTGCAGTTTTTTCAATGAGAGTAATTCAAAAAATGTGCCAAAGGAGAGAATTGAATGTCTCTTTTAAACTGCCAGGATGCAACCAGACTTCATGATTCCTGTCTAAAAATATCTGAAACTCCAGGAGTGACCTTTGCAGGTGTGATTAATAAGAATGGTCGATTGGTTGCAGGAGGGTTTAAGCTAAATAATCATCCATATGAAAAGGGAGAACTATACATGATTTTTCTAGAGCTATATCTTGATTATTCTATGAGAAGAGAATTTGACTCAGCTCTTGGAAGGATAAGCTACATGACCACGCTTCGGAAACACGTCAATGTAACTACAATCCCGTTTAAAGACGAACTTATTTTGATTTTTTCAGAGCCATCTACAAACATTGAAAAGATTGTTGAAAAAACCAACAAAATTTTTGATGATTTTTTTTGATTATCAAGTTTTGAATTAAAACTATCAATGAATTTTTAAAACCAGTTCTCGGTGATTTTCAATAATCGTCCACAAGTAACCAAGTTAAGCCTTGGATATCTCTCCATGAAATACAGGATTTGTCTAGATTTTTTATATCGGGTTGTTTTTTCAAAGAATTAATTGGCTTATTTAGTTGAAATGTCTGCATTGTGATTATTATCTCACCATATTATAATAGACTGTGGGTAAATTTACGGAGTGGTTTTTTAAATTGAAGGTACCCCGCACAGTGTTGTATAAGGTATTATAAAATTTCGTTTGACCTTTCATATGTATTGGACAAAATTGGGTTGTACCATGGTTAGTGGAATCCTTTTGTTTTCAGGAATGAGTGTTTCTAGTTTTGCTGAAGGAGCAATTGATATTTTTTCCCTAAATAAGGAAATAACACCTACTGATAGTGTCCTTGTAACGGGATTTGTCAGTACAGACTCGTTTTACAAACCTGTAAAACTGGAGGTTTATGATCCAAATGGAGACTTGATCTATAGCCCAACAGTAAATTTCAATGAGGATGGTCATTTCAGTTGGCTGTTTCATCCACCACTCGGAAAATATTCTACTGCCGGAACCTATGAAATAATTGCAAGCCATGAAGAGATATCTGAAACGGATAAAATTCAATTTACAGTTATAGAATCAAATGAAGATCCTTTGGATCCAAATTTTAAAAGAGAATCAAGCGTGAATTCGGCAGTATTCTTGGGATCTCTGGAGCAGACAAATGATGAATCCAAAATAAAAGAACAAACCATTACTGTAAAAACTTCTAATTCAGATTTTGCCGAAAGCAAGAATAACGAGATTATAGAATTTTTAAAGCATAATGAACTTGGTTATGTGATTCCCATAATAATTGCAGCGTTGACAGGAATTGTAGTAACTTGGATGAGAGTAACTGGTGTTAAACCATACAAAAAGAAAAAACATTCTGGTTTTTAGAGGCAACCCGCCAAACAGCACATTTTGTTTTATATAAAATAAAAAACCAAAACATATGCCCGATGAATCTTGTAGAACCTGTGGCGGTGAACTTGAAGAATATCTAAAGTGTAAGGTCTGTAAAAAAATTACCCGATACATGTGTTGCAAATGTAACAGAAAGTCTTTGGTGCAATATCATTTTCTTTGCAATGTTGGAAAGCAAGACCCGCTTGTTGAATCAATACGAAATAATTTCCCAGTGATAAGGATTGCAATAACCTCTTAGACCACTAAAAATGTCCTAATTTACAAAATGAAGTATCAGAATTATTGTTAGATTATTTTTTATTTCTTAAAACATTAAGAGCAGAACCTGCCTTAAACCACTCGATTTGAGCTTCATTATAGGAATGATTAAGCAGAATGTTTTCTTTGCTTTCATCTTTGTGAGTAATTACACATGTTACTGGTTTTTGTGGTGCAAGATTTTTTAATTCCAAGAGGCTGATTTTATCATCTTCTTGAATTTTTTCATAGTCATCAGGATTGCTAAAGGTTAGAGCCAAAATTCCTTGCTTTTTCAGGTTTGTTTCATGAATTCGTGCCAAACTCTTTGTAATTACTGCTGCACATCCTAAATGCCTAGGAGTCATAGCTGCATGTTCTCGGCTGCTTCCCTCCCCATAATTATTATCACCAACAATTACCCACCTCATTCCTTTCTCTTTGTATTGCCTGGCAATTTGTGCAAAAGGTTCGATTTTCCCGGTTAAGACATTTTTTCCTTTGCCAACCTCATCATTTGCGGCATTTACTGCGCCTAGCAACATGTTGTCACTAAGGTTATCCAGATGACCTCGAAGAGAAAGCCATGCACCTGCTGGAGAAATATGATCAGTTGTACATTTCCCTTTTGCTTTAACTAGAACCGGAATTTCCTCAAAGTCTTTTCCATCCCATTTTTGGAATGGTTCTAAACGTTGGAGGCGTTTACTATTTGGATCAATGATTACCTCAAGATTTTGAGAGTTTTCAGGAGGAGCTATGAAAATTCCTTTAGGTCTCATGAATCCTTCGCTAGGAACTTCAGGAGCAGGCTTTGGTGGTTCAAGTTTGAATTTTGTTCCATCAGCTGCCGTTAACTCATCTTTTAATGGATTAAATGATAATTTTCCTCCCAATGCAAGGGCAATAATCATTTCTGGACTACCTATGAAGTTTAATGTATTACGGTGACCATCGTTTCTTCCAGGGAAATTCCGGTTGAAAGTTGTCACAATAGTATTCTTATCATCATCATCTAATTCAGGTCTGCTCCATTGACCAATACATGGACCACATGCATTTGCAAGAACTGTTGCTCCAATATCTTTTAGAGAATCCATTTGTCCATCTCGTTCTATTGTTCCCCTGATTTGTTCAGAGCCAGGAGTTACTAATAATGGAATTTTTGATTTAATTCCTTTGGCCTTTGCTTGTTCTGCTAGACTTGCAGCTCTTGACATGTCTTCATAAGAAGAGTTTGTACAACTTCCAATCAAAGCTACAGAAATAGAATCAATGTAATCTTGAGATTTTACATCATTGGATAGGTCTGAGATTTTTCTTGCCAAATCTGGAGTGTGAGGTCCAACAATATGAGGTTCTAGTGTCGATAGATTGATTTCAATAATTCGGTCATAATATTTTTCAGGATTTTCTTCCGTTTCAGGATCTGCCGTTAAGATTTCTTTATTCTGATTTGCAAGTTCCGCAATCTTTTCTCGATTTGTATATTTTAGATAGGTTTCCATTCTTTTATCATAAGGAAATATCGAACATGTTGCTCCAACTTCTGCACCCATGTTTGCAATGGTAGCCTTTCCTGTGCAGCTAATTGATGAAGTTCCCGGACCAAAGTATTCCACAATAGAATTAGTTCCTCCAGAGACAGTTAGCTCTTCGGCAACTTTTAGAATAATGTCTTTAGGAGCTGTCCATCCGTTTAGTTCTCCAGTAAGTTTTACTCCTATTCTTTTTGGATATAGTAATTCCCATGGCATTCCGGCCATTGTTTCTGCAGCATCTAATCCTCCAACGCCTACTGCAATCATTCCCAGGCCGCCTGCGTTTGGTGTGTGAGAATCAGTTCCAATCATCAAGCCGCCAGGAAATGCATAGTTTTCAAGAACAACCTGATGAATGATTCCCGCACCAGGTTTCCAAAAGCCACAACCATATTTTGCAGCAGCTGATTGCAAAAATTTGAAGACCTCATCGTTTTCATCTAATGAGACTTTCATGTCAACATCCCCTTCTACTTTGGCTCTAATGAGATGATCACAGTGAACAGTTGTTGGCAAGGATGTTTGGTCAAGTCCTGCTTGCATAAACTGAAGCATCACCATTTGTCCCGTAACATCTTGCAATGCTACTCTATCAGGTCTAAGAAAAACATAGTTTTTCCCATCATCTAGATTCTTTTGAGGAATATCTTTGAAATGTCCTGATAAGATTTTTTCAGTTAATGTTAATGGTCTCCCAACTACATTTCTATATTGTTCAATATTTTCTTTTAATTTGCCATAAACATGAGATACTAATTCGGGAGTACTATTAATTTCCACATAATTATTCAATTTGCCTTGAATTTATTCTTAATTCAATTTTAAGAAAAAATTATCTAAATAGGCACAAGTTTTTCTTAACAATTATAAGCCAAAAGCAGGCCTATAATTGATTATTGGGAGTTAACTAGGAAAAGGTGTTTGTATGGTCAATAAGGGTTTTCCAAAATTTGGTATGTCACAAGCTGGAGCATTTGTTGCAGCTTTGAAAAATTACAATTTGCCAGATTTTATTTTAGAACTTGTTGCAAAAGAATGCAAATCTGATCTTCTTGAAAGAGGTAGAATTGATGACAGATTACAGAGTATGAATGATCAAGCCTTGGAGTTATTGCACAAAGTCTTTGTAGATTGCGAAGAAGACGATGCAGGAAAATATGCTCAGTATAGATTCTTTGCTTACGTATCAAGCATGTATCATAAATGCGAAGTAATAGTAAATGAAACCATTCCGGGAGCAAGTGGAAAAAACCACAAAATACCAGTAGCTGTAAAAAATAATGGAATGTATATCTCTGTTGCCTACAACAAAGCAACAGGAAATCCAGTCAGCAAAAAAGAAACCACAAGATTTTACGAAATGGTTGATGATATCAAAAAAGGTGATCACGGCACAATGTTAACTGATGCAATTTATGGTTCTTCAGTTGGATTTAAGGGAGATGCGTTAGTAGAGTTAGAAAAATTGAATAAATCTAGAACAAAAGATCCTGAAAACAAACTTGATTTTAAGACAGCTAATTTTGAAAATAATATTTATTCTGTAACAAAGTGTTAAAAAATTTTTAGACTAAACGTTTTTGGTAATTGAAAAATTTGATGTGTCAATCGTTAGAAACATTGGTTTGTCATCAGTTTTTTTAAAATCCCTTCCATATTGTTCAAAAAATAAATTCGAAAACAAGTGTTTTGTCCAAACATCATGAACATCTTCTACAAATCTTTTGTAATGTAATTGTCTTAACATTTCATGCGCTATCTCATGAGATACAGTAGTGCAATTTTTTTCTGCTAAGAATAACTGATCGTTTGGATCTTTTGGAGATTGCCACCAAACCATCCCAAAGTTTTCTGCATGATATCCTTCACAAGTACAGTCAGTCCAGATTGGTTTGAAGTGACACAAATAGAAGTGGTAGATGTCTTTGCCTCTATACTCATGATCACGAATTAAAGTGGGAGTGTCTAGTTTTTGCAAAAGGCTTCTTGGCTTGGTGATTAGCTCATCACATTTTACTTCAAGGTCTTTTCCAAATTTTTCTTTAATCCATTGTTTAAAAAATTGACTCATCTGTTGGATGTATTGATATTCAGGTTGTCGTTTTTGACGATCTTCTTCTTTTACTACGAAAATAAAGTGTAAGATCATAATAAGAAAAAGGGGTGTGTTATGTTTGACCTTCTATACCCATAAGGGTTAGTGTTGAACGAATCTTCTCAATTTTTCGGATTTTCCAAGTAATTGTTTCACGTAGTTTCTCAACGGTGTCAGATTCGATCTTGGCCAGTATATCATATGCACCAAAAGTTCCATGAACTTCTTTTACACCTTCTAGACCCTTTAATTGCTGTATAATAGCCTCTTCAGAACCTAGTTCACAGTTTATTAAAACATAAGCTGTTGCCATATTCCAGATTAAACAAATCGACTATATCAATAAAGCGATTTTAATGGTCTATTTTTGAGAAAGCTTGAGTATAGTTTCCCAGATATCTTTCGGTACAGGCATTACAGATAGTCTAGATATACGAATTAATTCCCAGTCCTTGAATTTTTTTTGTTTTTTCATTTCATCTAAAGTAACTGGCCGTTTTAGTGGTTTTTTGTATTTGACATCTACAACAATGAATCTTTTATTTTCCTCTTTTGGGTTGGGATAGGGTTTTGAGGTGACCTCCATAATACCAACAGCCTGTCTTTCAGTGCCAGTATGATAAAACAAAACTAAATCTCCTGGGTTCATGTTGCCCATGTGTTTTAAGGCAAGATTGTTGTGGACACCATCCCAAACGGTTGTCTTGTCTTTTTTTAGAGTTTCAAAATTATATCCTCTTGGTCCGCTTGGCTCTTGTTTTGCTAACCAATAATTTACCATTGTAATCAGTTGAGATTTGAAAATATTGAATATTCAAATGTTCCCCGGTTCTGACTCGCACAAGATCATTGGTATTTAGCCAAAACCTCCTTGGGTTCTGAAACCGGGGCTGCCCTACATGTAGCATACCTGGGTGAATTAGAAATCATTGGTATCATTACGATCGCATCATCCTAATCCGTCTGTATGCCTGCTCTTTGGGCGCTATAGAATAAGTTTAGTCAAATATTAATCCAGACAGAGTGATTTCAAACCCCGAAACAGGTACTCGAATTTTATAATTTTCAATAGTATTGGAGTTTATTTCCCCCATTATTCCTACTGTTTTTCCATCAACCCGAATTGAGGCAGTTCGACCTTTTTCGAAAGTTTCATGTGTTGCAGTTTTTGTTTCAATTTGTAAATTAAAACCTGTTTTGAGAACCGCTTGAAGAATTGATTTCATCTCACTGAAATTAGCATCTTGGTTTGCCCATAAACCAGCAAAGTTTGTTTTTTCATCTATAGGATCATTTTTGAAAAATACTGTTCCAGTTTCAAATAATTTTTGAGGGTATTGCGCATGAATGTTACGTGATAGATTTTCTAAAAGTCCTGGAAGAATAGAGTCACGCAGAATTGTATGCTCTTGGCTCTTAGAGTCTAGAACAGCTATAGGATTCTTTGGTTCTCTATTTGTCATTTCAAAAAGAATTCTTTTACTAGTCAAACTAGAGTTTAGTGCCTCTAAATATCCCAACCCAACCATAGTCAAGCTAAGCGATTTTAATTTTGAGGATATTGGATTTACCATTCCTAAAGTTTCAGATGAAGAAAGTAGTGGAGTCAATTTTTCAACCCCATATCCTAATGCTACTTCTTCTACCAAATCCATGGGACCAAAAATATCAAACCTGTATGGAGGGATTTTGCAAGAGATGTTTTTTCCACTTGTTGTAGCATCTAACCTGGATTTTTTCAAAGAAGAAATGATTGTAGAATTGTTTAGTGCCAATCCCAAAGAGTCATTTATCAATGAAGGGCTTACGGACATTTGTCTATGCTCAAGTTTTGGGGTTTTGTTTTTTGCACCAAAAATATTTACTGATTCTAAATTAAATCCTGCAAATTGTAGAATTGTTGCAACAACGGAGAGCATGTCTTCTGCGTCTTGTTTGTTAATGCCAGTTACTTCAACGAAGAGATTCTTTGTTTTTGTAGTAACAGTGGTTTTGTTTGCGTTAATAATCGGGGGAAAAGAAACTGTATCATCGTTAGAATCTACAATTATTGGAACCTGGGAAGAATTTCCCAAAACATAGCCATAATCTTGTCCCACTTCGGTATTTTGTAGAATTTCGGAAATTGTTTGCTCTGCTTTAGAATTAAGAGGAATGAATTTGAAATTTCGGTCAGTTGTGGTATAGGTTAATGGAAAGCAAATTTTATCTAAATCATGAATTCCTATTGAAGATTTTTTTCTTTTTCGTCCTATTCCAAAATGAAGATCTTCTTGCATGGCCATAAGTTGTTTGATTATTTTATCGTCAATTTTTCCATTTTTTGCAACGATTCCAGTAACAAAAGGCCTAATTTTTGAAACGTTTGATTTTACATTAATTCCATAGGTTTTGGACTTTTTAATTTTCAGCTTAATTGACCCAGTTTTAATTCCCAATAACCCCTGAAGTCCCAAAGATATTCCAAAGTCAGTTGAGTAATCAGGTCTGTTTGGACTATATTCTACTCTTACCAAATCCTTGTCTTCTGACTCAATGTCCAGACCCAAGAAAGGTAATGATTCGGAGATTTGTTTTTTTGATGCTTTTCCAACTAATTTTTGTAATCTAGAATAAGATACCTCTACTACTGGCATTTGGTTGCACTCCTGAGCCAATTTAGATTGTTATTGTAAAATTCCCTAACATCATCCAGACCGTATTTCAGCATAGCAATTCTTTCTATCCCCCCTCCCCATGCCAGTACTGGTTTAGTAATTCCTAATGGTTTGGTTACTTCGGGTCTGAAAATACCCATGCCAAATAGCTCTACCCATTTTCCTAATCTTTCATTGTACACCATTGTTTGTAAGGATGGTTCAGTGTAAGGGAAAAAGGTTGGCCAGAATTTTATTTTTGTAATTCCAATTCTACGATAGAATTCTCGTTGTATTCCCATGAGATTTCGCAAGTTGGCATTACTGCCAACAACTACACCTTCTATCTGATTAAATTCTACAAGATGTTTGTAGCTTACTTTTTCATTTCTGAAAACGCGTCCAAGAGAAAATACTCTGGCCTCTTCGGACTTGTTTTCTGCTAAGTATTTGATTGTAACACAGGTGGTATGAGTTCGCAGTACCATTTTTCTTGCTTCATTGATATCCCAAAAGTATCTCCATCCTTTTTTGTGGGATTCTGAAACTTTACGTATTTGATCAGGAGTGCCAATTTTTTTTGAGGATACGCCGTCAAGGTAAAATGTGTCCTGTAATTCCCTTGCAGGATGATCTTGTGGTGTGAATAAAGCATCAAAATTCCAAAAACTTGGTTGGGTCAAATTTCCAAAAATTTCGGTAAAACCAAGAGTAACGAAAATTTCACGAATTTCATCAATAGTGTCTTTTAATGGGTGAGTTCTTGCAACAAAAACTTCAGGAACCTTTGCTTCAACGTCAATAGCTCCTGAATCAGAATCCGAAATATCTAGACTTTGAGCATTTTTTGTAAGAGAAATCTGTTTGGTTTTAATGAAATTTTCAATGATAAATTCAGGCCTTCTCATAAGACTTTGCAAGTCTTCTTTGTCAATATCTTGCCCAGAAACAGAATTTTTTCCAATTTGTTTTAGTGTTTTTTCACCTGGAATGTTTGAAGGGTAAGTCTTTAGAGAAAGTTGATTTTCTTTTGATTCAACCCAGTCGTTTTTCTTTGCTAATCCCATTGCAGGACCAAAAACAGATCCCAGTTGTTTTTGCAAATCAGAGATTTTCATCGAGCCATCTTTGATCAAATCAACTAGTTTTCTTTCTGGAAGTCCTGACTCAAAAGCCTCAAGACCATTTTTTCCAAGGCTAAAGGTGATGTTTTGAGATTCATTGACAATCGCCAATTCTTTGAGCCTAAGCCATTCTATTCCTCTTCGTACTTGATCTGGAGAAAGTTGAGTTAATTCACCTATTTTTTCAGGAGTTAAATTTGATTCAGATTTTAGAACGGAAATTATTTTTTTTTCAATTTCATGAAAAACTTGTGACAATAGCAGAAAGTTCGAAAAAGACTTTTTAAACCTTAACCTAAGTCAAATTGAATGTCAACTGAAGACTTCGTTGTAACTCCTTGGCATGTTGAAGGAGATATCGATTATGATAAATTAATCAAGCAGTTTGGTACTGAAAAAATTTCACCTGAAATTCATGAGAGAATTATAAAAAATACTGGAGAGGATCATTTTATGCTCAGACGAGGAGTATTTTTTTCTCACAGAGAGATGAATAGAGTTTTAGAAGATTATGAGAATGGAAAAAAATTCTTTCTATATACAGGAAGAGGACCGTCAGGGCATACTCATATTGGTCACCTAGTTCCATGGGTATTTGCCAAATGGCTTCAGGAAAAATTTGATGTAAATATGTACTTTCAGCTCACAGATGATGAGAAATTTTTTGCAAAGCCAGACCTGACTTTGGAAGACACAAAAAAATTTGCATATGAAAATGCCTTGGATTTTATTGCATTAGGGTTTAAACCAGAAAATACCAAAATCATAATCAACACTAGAAATATTCAAACTCTATACCCAATTGCTGCTCAAGTTGCAAAGAAAGTCAATTTCTCAAATACCAAAGGAGTTTTTGGGTTCACCAATGAAACCAATATTGGAATGATATTTTACACATCTTTACAGTCAGCGCCATGTTTTATTGAAGACAAACCTGTATTGATTCCTCTTGGTGTTGACCAAGATCCTCATTTTAGAATTACAAGAGACATTGCACCAAAAATAGGAAAACCAAAGCCAGCTCTAATTCATAACATTATGATTCCGGCATTAGAGGGACCTGGTGGAAAAATGTCAGCATCTAGTGAAAATGGAACAGTATACACGACTGATACTCCAAAAGTGGTAAAAAAGAAGATTAACAAATATGCATTCTCAGGTGGTCAGCCCGATATTGAGCAACACCGGAAAATTGGGGGCAATCCCGATATCGATGTTTCGTATCAATACCTTAGAATATTTTTCGAGCCAGACGATAACAAGCTAAAATCAATTTATGAAGATTACAAATCAGGAAAGATGCTTACTGGAGAGCTAAAGGCAATACTAATTGAAAAAATAAATGCATTTCTTAAAGTACATCAGGAAAAGAGAGAGAAAGCAAAAGACCAGATCAATGAATTTCTGTATGAAAACAAATGAAAATTAGAATAAGTTGCGAAGACAAATATGAATCACAAAAATTAGCTAGCCTTATTTTTATCAAAAATTCTAATGAAACTTTTGTTACAAGAATTCTAAACATTATCGAAAACGAGATCGTTTTAGAATTGAAAGACAAATCTGCTCATAGTGTGCTACTAAAAGACAGTAATCAGGTAGTTATTTTTGCTGACTTTATTCAGTCAGTAGTAGAAAAAGAACACAAAATTACTTCAACTGATATTTTCGGAGAAGAAGTTGAAATTGGTAAGGCAGAAATTTAGTCTGCTTTTTACCGATTATCAAATTAAAAATAATAATCTGGAATAACAAAAAAATGGTTATCTAAAACCTATAGCCCAAATGCTGCATAAAAAGCAACTACGCCAACAATTACCATTAGACTAATTCCTAAAGCCTTAGCATCACTATTCATGATTTTAGTTCAAAATTATTATAATTAAAGTGTTAACAAATTCTCACTATTGATTTCTGAGATTATCTAGGAAATCGTTTCTTTTTTTTCTTGATATTCTTGGCTTTTGTCTCAGATGAGGAAATGGGTTTTTGAATTGCATTACAGTTCAAGCATAGAATTTTTAGATCTTCTTTTGCCAAGGATGGGTCAGAGATGTATTTTCCCCAAGAAGATGCAAATCCGCCTCTCTGGATGCTATCAAAGTCATCATCGGCTATATTTTTGAATCCTAATGCTTTTTCATCTTTAAAGCCACAACTGGAACAAACTTTACCTCCTAAGATCTCAAATAATTTTTCTTTTAGTGTGTTGTAGAATTTATCGGAGCCTCCAGAATAGAAGCTTTCCATTTTTTTGAGAGATTTGATTTTTTTTGGTCGTTCCCTGAAAGTTTCTCGAGGTTTTTGTTCACGTTCTTCTCCTGACCATTCATCTTCTTCATACTCTTCTTCTTTTAGTTTTATTTTGCTAAAACACTTACTGCAATAAACTGGTCTGTCAAATTTTGGTTTGAAGGGAAGATCACAATCATCACCACAATTATCACATTGAGCAGAAAAACGTTCTGAACCTCTGTCATCTCTGGAATATCTTGAACCTCTGTCATCTCTGGAATATCTTGAACCTCTGTCATCTCTGGAATATCTTGAACCTCTGTCATCTCTGGAATATCTTGAACCTCTGTCATCTCTG
>JASFUC010000001.1:0-45289 GCA_050050475.1 Nitrosopumilaceae archaeon | reverse complement strand
AGCAGAAGCTCCTGCAGAAGAGAAAGTTGAGGAGACTGCAACTGAATCCAAAGCCGAGCAAAAGGCAAAACCTGAGCCTGAGACCAAAAAAGAAGGTCCAGCAAAGTGGGGAATTGCTCACATTTACAGTAGTTACAATAACACCATCATTCACATGACTGACCTTACTGGCGCTGAAACTGTGGCACTTTCATCTGGAGGAGTACACGTCAATGCAGACAGGTACGAGTCATCACCATTTGCAGCAATGAAAGCTGCCAACACCGTAATTGAATCTGCAAAGACAAAAGGCTTTACTGGATTTCACATCAGAGTCCGTGCAGTTGGAGGAGTAGGTTCCAGAGTTCCAGGACCAGGCGCACAAGCTGCAATCAGAGCACTTGCAAGGGGCGGATTTAAAATTGGAAGAATTGATGATGTCACACCAATACCTCATGATACCACCAGAAAGAAAGGCGGTAAAAGAGGAAGAAGAGTCTAGACACTTATTGCCTTTATCTTTATGTTGCAACCCTTGGATGCAAAATAGTCAGTCATAAATTTCGTAAACTTTTCAGTTGGGTTGCTCCACTGGTACTTGCTTATCATGTCTCCAAACTTTCTTTCAATTCCTTCTTGCAGCTCTGCTTTTAGTGCGATTTTAAAAAATGTCCATCCAAACTTTGAGTATGGGTCACTTAGTGCATATCCATTAGGAGTTCCAAGTAGGGTCTCCATGTGAGACAATGCCATCTTTACTGCAAGCTTGTCATCTGTATAACTTTTAGTTGAAACTTCTAGTGTTACGCCCATTACTCTTCATCATTTTTTTTGCTGTTCAATTTTTCAGATAAAGAGACAAACTTTCCGTCTTGTTCTACGTTGATTTTAGTTTGCATCCTAACGTTTAATCCAATTGTTCTGAATAGTGACAACAATTGTCCACCGTCGATTTTCTCATCAAACTCCCCTGATGAAATTAATTGTGCAAGCTGTACAATTACTGTCTGAGTCTCATTTGGAAATTGAGTCTCTGCGTTTTGAAGTACCTCTTCTCCACGGAATCCAAGGGACTTTAGGACTATTTCTCTTGGGTTTGGTTTTGGTTTTTCTTTTTGTTCTGGCTCCGGGATTTGCTTTGTTGAGATGTTTTTTTGCATCTCTGCTAATCTTTTTGCCTTTAGTCTTTCTAGCTCTATATCATCACTCAACCCTTAATCACACCTATAGGCACTAATTTTGCCACTTTTGTGGCTATTCCCAAGTCATGGGAGACATTAACTACAGAATCAACGTCCTTGTAGGCCTGTGGAGTCTCCTCTACGACACCATCCCTAGTCAATGCTTTAATGAATATTCCTTTATCATTTAATGATTTTTTTACATTGTCTTCGGTGAAATTTCGTCTTGCCTTGGAGCGAGACATTGTTCTGCCGGCTCCATGTGCAGTGGAGCCAAAACTCAGATTCATTGCATTTGGTTGTCCCAGCAATACCCAGCTTGCCGTACCCATTGAACCTGGAACAAGTACTGGTTGTCCTAGATGTCGGTACTTTAGTGGAACCTCATCGCGTTCTGCTGGAAATGCCCTGGTTGCTCCTTTTCTGTGAACCACTAGTTTTCTCTCTTCCCCGTTAATCTTGTGTCGTTCAACCTTTGCGATATTGTGTGCAACATCATAAACTAGCTTCATATCCAAATCTGATTCAGACTGTTTGAAAACTCTCTCAAAGGATTTTCGTGTCCAGTGAGTCAGCATCTGTCTGTTGCTCCATGCATAGTTTAAAGCAGAAAACATTGCTTTTCTGTAGGACTCTCCTTCTTCTGAAGTATTTGGAACACATGCAAGCTCTCTGTCATTGAGATGAATCCCATATTTTTCCAACGCCTGCTCGGATGTTCTTAGATAATCACTACACACCTGATGTCCAAATCCTCTTGAACCACAATGAACTAGAACTGTAATAGTTCCCTTTTCTAGACCCATCTTGTTTGCAGCCTCTTCGTTGTGAACCTCAGATACTTTTTGTACTTCAAGAAAATGATTACCTGAACCCAAGCTCCCTAGCTGTGGAAGCCCCCTCTTTCTTGCTTTATCTGAAACTTTGTTAGGGTCTGCATTGTCGATCTGACCGTTTTCTTCGCAGACTTCTGCATCATGTGATGAACCATATCCATTTTCAATTGCCCAGTTTACTCCACGAGTCAAGACTTCATCTAAATCCGAATGACTAAGCTTGACTGAGCCTTTGGAGCCCACACCAGATGGTATTGAGTTGAAAAGATCAGTTACAAGGTCCTTGAGTTTTGCGCGAACTTGGTCTTCCGTTAAATTTGATCGTAAAAGCCTGACTCCACAGTTAATATCATATCCCACACCTCCAGGGCTAATCATTCCTTCTTCTGCATCCATTGCGGCAACTCCTCCTACTGGGAACCCATATCCTTCATGTCCATCAGGCAAAACTACACTATGACTTACAATTCCTGGAATTGATGCAACATTTTTTGCTTGCATTATTGTTCTGTCAGTTAGCATTTTTTCTAGCAGTGCCTCATTTGCGTAAATTCTGACTGGAACCTTCATTCCAAAGTTTGAATCAGCTTCGATTTCGTATTGGTTTTCACCGATTTTTTTTGGAGTAATAGCAGACATGTATAATGGATTCATTCTCTGCCCAGACAATTTAAATCCTAAGCTGAGATTCCAAAAACTCTTTAGCTTCAGAAGAGTTGCAGACATTATGAAAAAATGCACATGCCACTTGTGTGATTGTCCAAATGAGATCAAAGAGTTTGGACACAGATACGAAGAAGAAAATGCCCTAGTCGAAGCTGAATATGAGCATGATGCAGGCAAAATGGAGTCAATAATTGCAGAGGTTTGCAGCTCTTGTGAGAAAGGTCAACACCCAGGAAAGCCCAAAGTTTAGTTGTAGAAAAAAGGTTAAACTCTGAAACCAATTACAAAATTTTGGTGGACAAGGACTTTCAAAAAAAGCACAACAAAGCACTTGACATGTTACAAGACTACAAGAGCTATCTAGAACAGCAAGTCCTTAATCTGAAAAAACTTGACGAGCAGTCTGAATTCATGCAAAAATGGAATGAAACCACGATAAAAGAAAAGACAGAAGAAATTGCCGTGATTGAAAAGATTTTGAAAAGCCTAGTCCGGTTTTAGATCATTTTAGGCTCAAAATCAAGGAAGTTTTTACTCTAATTCCACTGATGATTTGTATGAACAAATTATCAGCGTTGGTTAAATGTGGTAATGTATTAGATATCTCATGCAATGGTGCATTACAGAATTAGAGTCATGCAATTGTTTATCGTTTACCAGACCATAGACAATCCCTAAGTATTCGTCTGTTGCCATAGGAGTCATTTTTGGCACCATTGCATCTTCTAATATTCTTCCCAAACCTGGGAAAATCAGATTATGTGCTTGTGTGATATAATTTTTCTAAATTTTCTTTTCCTGTGATTATCTTTAGCATATCATAAAGGTTCATGGGTTTTTTTAGACACCCATTGATGCCATCTCTTCTCAGCAACTCCTTGATCTGAAGTTCATTGCTAAAGTTTGCAGAATAAATGAAGATATTTTGGTCCTGTAAAATCTCATCAGTTGCCAGTGTTGCAATTATCTGCAAACCCGAAAATCCCGGCATCACCAAGTCTAGTAAAATGACATCAAAGGTATCGTTTTGGATTTTCTTCAACCCTTCCCACGGATCATTTATTGCAAGAGTTTTAAATCCCTTGGAATTAAAAAAAGATTCCAGCATTTTTGTGGTGTCTGGGTTGTCATCAATGATGAGCATTTTTTTCAAATAGCTAGAGGAGTTTGCTCTTGTTCTAGACATTTCTTTCATTAAAGACTCTAATTGCTTTACGTGGGCAGGTTTTTCCTGGACGGAGTTTATTCCGAATTTAATTAATCCTTTTATCTGATCTTCATTAAATTGAAGAACACTTGTGACAATTATTTTTTTTAATTCTGAAGGTTTTCTCCTCTTTAGGTCTTGCAGAAAATCCATTCCACTATATTTTGGCATGCACATATCTAAAATGATCAAATCATAATCGTTTTGTAGAACTAGATCTAACCCCTTTCTTCCATCATTGACGCTTTTTATTGTGTGATTTTTATTTCGATAAAAATCCGCATACAATTTGCATATTTCGGGTGAATCATCAATATGAAGCACCTTCATAAATTACAACTTGAAAACAAAGTGATTATAACTAATGTTTGTTCAAAAAAACGCACTAATTTTGTCCAGCCCAGTCTAAATCTTAAACTCGCAAAAGCTCTTAAAATTGCAAGCTTGGCATTTTGATTTATTGTTGTGGTGTTCAGGTTCTGAAATATCCAACGCAATGGTTGTAAATTTCTCCAATGATGAATGCAAATAATGGAGTGAAAAAGCATCTTGATATTCTGAGAATATCTTGTATGGCTCTCTGGTCTTTCTATCACAAATTCGCAACTCCCATTTCTTTTTCGTATGTGGCAAATCAAACCAATCCTCTGGATTGTTTCTCCTCTTTCCAGAATAAACAGAATTAAGATACGCTAAAACCTGTAACAGTTGACTAGGATATGGCTGTGTTTTTTGCTGATACGTTTGCGGCTTTCCTACAAATTTATCATCTTGGACTACAAGAGTTCCATCGACTCTCATAATTTTATCAATTCGTCCTGATAGAGTTACAAGTACGTTTTCGGTCGGAAATTCAAAAGGCATACTTAGTGTAGAGTATACATTTTCCCTTGCAAATTCAATGTCTGTTTTTTCATCTTCAATATCCTCCGTAGTTACTGGTTCTAACTCAAGATGTTCTTGTTCATACTTTTCTTCTGCATGATGTGCCTTTGTTCCCAATATTAGAGACTGGGAAGGTCTGGGTTTGATTCCCTTTATCGACAATGGGATTTTGTATTCACAATAACCTAGTCCATCTGCAAATTCAGTTACAGAGGAGGTTAGGAATGTAACGTCATTTTCCCTTTCAATTTTGATCAAAGTTATTTTATTCCAGATTTATGAAATCAAAAACCTTGTGATGAAAGATTTCTAAAGAATAACTTGATTCAAAATAGACTTAAAATCGGATTTTATTCCTAAATTCATCAAGAGTTGACGCTCAAAATAGTAAATGAATCTGAGTGATTTTGCATTTTTTGATATTTTTTGTTCAATTACTTTGTCTAGTTGACTTAATTTAAAATGGAAATAGATTTTTTAACAATTTTCCTTGATTTTTATACATGTCTCAAAATTTTGTTTGTCTACAATGTGATGCCATCTTTGATTCCAAGAAAAAATTGGATGGCCATGAAATTTTTGTTCATAAAACAGATACCGTATCAAGAAGGAAAATTTTGATTTTAGGTGGAGGTTTTGGGGGAATGCATGTATTAAAAGAACTTCAAAAAAAACTAGATGTTAAAAATATCAGTATAACTATAGTAAGTGAGAAAAATTATTTTTTATTTACCCCCATGTTGCCAGAAGTAGCCTCAGGTATGCTAAACCCCAGAGACCTTACAATGCCTCTAAGGGAGTTTTGTGATAATGCCAAATTTTTTCAAGCAGATGTATTTTCCATTGACTTGGATCAAAAATTAGTTACAATCACAAGAAAATTTGATGGGAAAAATCACGCCTTAGAATATGATTACCTAGTTTTGGCGGTAGGAAGCATTAACAATTTTTTTGGCAACAAGTCAATAGAAGAGAATTCATTTACAATCAAAACTGTTGAAGATGCAATCGAGTTACGTAACCAAATTCTTTTAATGATGGAGATTGGGGCACAGACAGGTAGTGTGGAACTTCAAAAGAAATTTCTCACATTTACTGTTGTTGGTGCAGGTTTTGCCGGAGTAGAAATAATTGGGGAGATAAATCATTTTGTAAGAAAATCAGTAAAACAAGCTTACCCTACAATTATTGAAAAAAATATCAACATGATTTTGATTTCCTCAAAAAATAAAATTTTGCCTGAACTTAACAAAAAATTAGGTGAATCTGCAAGATCATATTTGGAAAAAATGGGTGTCCGAATTATTACCAATGTAAGAGCCATTGATGCAGGAGAAAGTCACGTGGAATTATCTGATGGGGAAATAATTCCTTGCACTACCCTGATTTGGACAGGAGGAGTAACTACCAGTCCTATGATTTCCTCGTTGAATTGTGAACATGACAAAGGAGGGAGAGTTTTGGTTGACAAATATCTTAGATTGAAGGGACATCCCGAAGTTTATGCATTAGGTGACTGTGCTGCTGCCTTAGATGAAGATACGGGAAAATTTTACCCTCCAACTGCTCAGCATGCTTTACGTCAAAGCAAAATTGTTTTGCAAAATATCAAAAAATCACTTGCAGAAGATACAGATTTGAACGAATTCTCATACCATAGTAAGGGAATGATGGCCACTATTGGAAACAGGGCAGGAGTTGCATCGCTGATGGGACACAGCATAACAGGGGTATTAGCGTGGATAATTTGGAGAACTTACTATTTGTCACACCTTCCAACTTTCGAGTCCAAGGTAAAAATTGGAATCGGTTGGGCAATCAATTTGTTTTTTGGAACCGATCTGACTCTGATTGGAGAGACTAAATCAAAGAATTTGCATGAAATCACCTTTGATGATGCACCTTCCCTTAAGGATCAGTTATTTACAGATTTGTAGAAATACAGTTTAAAAAATCCCAGATGCTAAATGAGCCTTATGTTTTTAGCTTTAGGGCCTTTGTAATATTTTGTTGTAAATTCTTGTCATCAATTGAAGGGATGATGTGTGTTACAGATAACTTCTTTTTTGGAACCGTCTTTGCGATTGCCACTGCTGTGGTATAAAGAATTTTTCGGGTTATTTTTTGTATTTTCAAATCCAGGATTGCCCTCATCAAAAATGGAAAAACCAAGGCATTGTTTACTTTGTTTTCATACTTGAAACTTCCAGTTGCGATTATTTTTGCACCAGATTTTTTAGCAACACGGGGGTCAATTTCCGGTTCGGGGTTTGTAATGGCAAATATTATTGGATTCTCATTCATGTCTCGAATCATTTTTGGCTTTAATAGATTTGGAACTCCAGAAACACCGATAAAGACGTCGGCTTGTTTTATCACCTCAGAAAGCTGTCCCTTTTCACTTTGGTTCGTAAATCCAGCCAACTGCATTTTGTATTTGTCCATATTGATTTTTCTTTTCTTGTATATTGCTCCCTTGGAATCTACTACTACAATATTTTTACAACCAGCATAATTCAATAATTTTGTAATGGAATACCCAGCAGAACCTGCTCCGGCGATTACCACTTTGATTTCCGATATTTTTTTTGTCACAAGTTTTAGGGAATTTAAAAGAGCCGCCAGGACAACTACAGCTGTGCCATGCCTGTCGTCATGAAAAACTGGTATGGATAATTTTTTTACCAGATCATATGATATGTCTAAAACTTTTGGCGATTCTATATCCTCAAGATTTATGGCGCCAAAGACAGGCTCAATTGCCATAATTGTGTCAATAATTTTTTTCTTGTCAGTGGTGTTAAGACATATTGGAAAGGCGTTAATTTTTCCATATTTTCTGTACAAAACAGATTTCCCCTCCATCACAGGCAAAGCTGCATCTGGTCCTATGTTTCCCAAGCCTAAAATCCTGGTGCCATCAGTAACGATTGCAACGTTGTTTCCTTTACCTGTTAATTCATATTTCAGATTTGGATGATTGAAAATCTCTTTGCATGCTGCAGCTACGCCTGGAGTGTAGATTAGCTGTAAATTCTCTTCAGTTATTTTGTGAATTTTACTTTCAATGAAAATTTTTCCTTTGAGTTTTTTATGAAATGAAATAGCCTTCTTTGACATATGCTTGCTTGAAATTAGAGACTAATGAACCTTAGACATCAAACACGGATTATCAAAGTTTGAAATTTAAAACTGTTTGAAAATAACGAACAAAGTTAAATGGGATGTCAACAAAAAAGTAATACCTAAAAATTTCAAGTACTTTTATTTTTTAACACACTAAGATTATTTTTTTACACGTCCAGTATCTCATATTACAAACACATGTTCTAAAAGCTCAAGTTTCATTGATAATCATAAATGATAATATTTGATAACAATCCAGATTCGATTTCTTATGTACACAAAAAAGCCATTGATGATTTGCTGGAAAAGTTTTCAAAATTTGGAGTCACTCCAAATCAATCAAAAATATACATTTACTTGGGAAAGTATGGATCGAAGACTGCTCCTGATGTATGCCGTGCATTAAGATTACCCAGAACTGAAACGTACCGCCTTTTGACAACTCTTCAAAACAGAGGAGTAGTAGAAGCAACCTTTCAACATCCCATCATGTTTTCCTCCTTACCTCTGGAAAAAGCAATAAAATCATTAATAGATATGGAAAAAGATCGAATCAGAAACCTTGAAACCCAAAAAGATGAAATTTTCAAAATTTGGGAATCTATTCCTACCTTCCACAACGAACCAGAGGTACAAAAGGATGATAAATTCCAAATTTTAAAGGGTCAAAACCAAATTTTAGGCAAAATAAACGATATGATAATCAACTGCAAAAAAGAATTCCTAATAGCTGGAAATGAACAAGATTTGTTAAAATTCTATCATGCAAATTTTTTAGAGCCACTTGACAAATCTGAAATCAAATTAAAAGTGTTAACAAATTCTTCAGAACGAACTCTTTATGTTTTTGATGATATAGATAGAAGCAAGGTCAAAAGGGTTCCAAGTACAACAAACAGCCCTTATTGTTTTGTAGTAAAAGATAGTGAAGAAATTATAATTTTTACAAAACCATCCAAATCACGCAATGAAACCACAGCGATGTGGACAAACTCTGAGGCAATGGTTTATTCCAACAAATTATTGTTTAATCTGCTCTGGTCAAAATCAAAGCCAATTCCTTTATAGAATCTATTCCTTGACATCCAAGCCTTCTTCTTTTAATTTTTCACGAATACTCTCTCGTAAATCATCAAGTTCCTCTTTTGGAAGATCAATACTTACCATCTTTCTAATTTGATTCATTAATTGCAATCCATCTTGGTCAGTTGTTAGTTTCTTTCCAGATTCTTCAAACGCGTAATAGGACATCATGATTTGTAATCGTTGTTGTCGGTCATTTTCTTGCATGTTGTTCATCCAGTGATTAACCATATTACGAAGATCTTTTTGCGTTACATCTAGATTAACTTCATTAAGGTCAATCTGACACTCACCTTCGTGTTTCAATCCAATATGGGCAGAATCTAACATGCATAGGTTACCATATGTTTTACCGTCAGTACCGCACATTGGGTTGTATTCAAGAGTGCATGCCATAACTGGCATAAATGTCTGCCAACCTCTATCTTTAAGGGGATTTACCGATTGTGGTTTTACACAAGCAGGTGAACCATCATGGCTTTTGAAAATCAATCTCATTCCTTCTGCACAAATTGTGTTATCTGCGGGAATTCCTGAATTTCCCTGCTTAGCGGGTCTAAGGTATGGCTGCTTTACCCCATCCATGATGCAGACTTTTCCTGCGTAAGCTCCAGGACCACATCTGTCATTTAGAACACAGATTTCACCCAGCGCTACAAAACCTGGGGCACAGAGGTTGTTGAATGGAAGATGTTTTGTTACAGATTCCTGATATAGAATTTCAACTAGTTCATACTTTTTACTGGATGCATCAGCTGGTGGATTTTCAATATCGGTAACTTTCACCTTAATCGTGTATTCATTTCCAGGATTAAAGTCAAATCCTTGAATTTTATCATAAAAGTCTCTCCATTCAGAATTTAGATCCTCTCTTACCTGCATGCATTTCATAGGGCCTACTCCAACACAGTCAACCATCTGAGAATTTATGAAAAATGTCTTTATCTCTTCGGCATATGCATTTGGAAGGACAAAAACAACAATACCAAGTAAAAATGCAATAACTGTTAATTTTCTCATCGTGATGTAATAATGGAATTCTTATTGCTTTTGAATATTACTGAATTTTGAGACTAGTGCCATTGCTAGATTTAAAAATTTAAATTCATTTGAAGATACTAAACAAAACTAAACGGAATGCCAACAAGTGATGTAATAATTGCCACCAAGATAATTAATCCAAAGGACTTCCCAGTACCAAATCCATGAACTGTCTTAATTGCCTTAATTGTAAGGATTAATACCCATATAGCAAAACCAATTCCTAAAATTGCAAGCAAGATCACATACCCAATAAAAGAACCCAGCAATGAAAAAACATCCTCTTCATTAATGTTAGAATCTAAAAGGATTGAAGGTTCTATTGATGTAAAAGAGTCCCACATAAGAAAAATCAATATGGCCATGATTATAGTAATTGGAATAACTATTGCATATACGTGAAAATAAACGGCAAAAACCTTCTTCCAGTTTGTATTCCCGTCAAGGCTTTTTCCAATAAAATAATACAATATTGCCGAAACAAATCCAGACAAAATACCAGAGGCAACAGATAACCCTATAGCAGAATCATTCAATGGAAATGTATTCTCAATATCTTCTGATCCTTCAAATTCAAAATATGCATCATCTAAAGGCATCATTACAAAGGGCAGCACAGCCAATCCCCCAATAGCTGATGAAATAATTAGCAATGCAATTGCCTGTGCAAAATACTTCTCTTCATTGTCCCTTATCTGCAAAAATGCAGAATTTGGTGAAACAAAAATTCGTATAATCAAATCGAGATCAAAGGAAGCCAAATAACAAATTCAATTGAATTTGAATATTGATAAACATTTACAACTAAAATCAGAATTGAAAATCATTTAAAATATCAGATTTACCACAAATCAGTCCTCTGAAAATTATTGATCAAAACAATTAGAGGGGAGAATTATTCCCAATCGTCGTTCATTAAGATATGCTGGCAATAAGGACATTTGTCTTGAACAAATGGAGTGTTATGGATTTTACAATTATGCATTTTTATTGCTAAATCTAATTTCTTTGGTTTGTTTTTGATTTTTTTCATAATACACCAACTATTATTTTCCTGAGTTAATCCCCACCCCAATTCCATGGAGAGTCATGTTCTCTGCATTCCTCAGAGCAATAAGGAACATCGTGGTTTAGGTTGACACCACAATATCTACACACGAAATTTTCCTCTTTCCACACTTCATTTTCAAAGGAATTTGCCATTTTTACTTTCCTGTTTTTTTAATCTTTTTGAGATATTCCCGTTGTCTATTGGATTTTTCATCATACAATTCAGAAAAATTTCCATACATTTCTTCTAGACGTTCCTCATAGTTTTGGCTCATTTTTCTACCATTTGTTGCCAATAATTATTAAAAGAAGAGAAAATTGTTCAAATCCCAAAAGAAGTCAACTAATTGATAATTCCAGAGTCATCTTTGGGCAAATTATGAATATAAAACATTTGGAAAAATAAAACATCTAGTTTTGAGAAGTTATTCTTGAGGATAACTCTACTGGAACCGTAGGGAACTTTTCCCCAATCTGTTCTCCTGCAACAGCGGATGCCTCCTGTAAGATTAACTCTGTCTCCTCATTAGAATCAAAGCTTCCTTCGAAACCTCCTTCAAATGTATTTGACATTAATCCTCCCAATGCATCACCCATTGCGCTAAATTCTGCATCAGCTTCTGGGATGAACTTTGTAAGGGCAGGGCCGATTTCCTTCATTGCAGACATTGCAGGTCCTAATGCATACATCATATCACCCAGTTCATTGACAGTAGTTAGCCTCATCTTGACTTTTTCAAGGGAGATCTTCATGTTTCCCACTACTTTTTTGTGCTTGCGAAGCTCGAGGAGCTCGTTTGCCAAAATTTTGGCCTGGGTAATGTTTTGACTCTGTTTTGCCTCAACTATTTTTGCAAAAAGCTTTGCGTCCTTTTGATCTAATTTTTGTGTGACAAAATCAAGCTTGCTTATAGGTGTGCTTAGTTGCCTAGTTGCACCTTGCACTCTGGGTTTTAGGGGTTCTTGCTTGTGAAAAACACCTCCAACCTTCTCTGTGAAACCTACAGAGTTGCTTGGCGTCCAGCTTTTTTCAAAGTTTGTCACGATAAATTATGTTAAAATTTTATCCATAATCCTTAAAGTGAATAAAAGTGATCCCAATGGACTAGTTTTGTTATATCAAATAAACTCAAACGCCTCAATAGAAAATTGATGAATGAGGTATGAATAATTCAAGACTAGTTGACAATATCAATTAGAATAAAATAAGCCGTTTCTAGATATGCCTCCAATTAATTCGAAGAACTTGTGCGCATTTTTTAAATATGATCATTTTTTTTCGTGATCGTTGGGACGTATCGGGATTGCATTATTGATAGTTTTTGTCTTTGGTGCAATTCTAGGCTCTAATCATTTTAGCTATGCACAATCCCCAATCAATACAAGTAACCAAACAACTCTTTCAGGGAATTTGGCAAACAATCCTATTGCTCAAGATATTTTAGAGAAAATCGAACAGACAAAACAATGGATTGCCGATTTGGAAAAAAGAGAGTATGAAAGGACTCAAGCCCAACAAGAACTTGAAGAAAAACGTGCGATAGCTCTTGAGCGACTAAATCAAGACTTGTTAGAATGGGAAAATCTTTGGGCAAACTATACTGCACGTGCAGCATTTGAAAGATTTGTAGAAGACAAACCTACTCAAATACAAGGAGTGTTCTGGGATCAGTTTGAGTTTATGGAAATGAAAGTTGATGCAGGACGAACTGCACTTAAGGAAGTCATTGCAAACGGAGGAACACTAAGCCAAGCAAGAGCTGCATATCACAAAGCTGCAGAAACCAAAAGAATCGAATTAATTGAAATGAATGCACAGTTTAATGTAAAACACAATTTGGCTTACTACAAAGAACAATTATTGTTTAATTCTACTGGTCAAATAACACGAGACCCGTATACTGTTGCAACACTTGGAGAGTTTTACAAAGACTATAGGGCAAGTCCCGAGTATCTTGATGCTAATCCAAATGATCAATATGCATACGAATCATTAGAGACTAGTCCCGGTACAGATTGCCGCTCAGGATATGTTGTTGTTCATAGATTGGCCAACAATGATTACGCATGCATTACAGAGTCAACTGCCGAGATGTGGGAACGGCACGGAATTGGAGAAATTGTCGATACTGAAGCTGTTATTTATGATGAGGCATCTCTTACTCCAAACATCCCAACAAATCCTGCAACAAAATGTAAAGATAGACATATTGTGGTGTATCATTTTGAGGCCAAGGCATATGGATGCGTACTGGAGTCAGTTGCCCAAACTTGGATTTTAGAAAATAAAGCAGAAATACACGATCTTACCGAATTTATTGCAAGCAAAGACAAACAAAAAGACGTCAAAAATCAAGTATTTGAGATAAATCAAGAAATTCTTGATATCTATGATAACAATGTCCTAGAACAAATTCAGCTAAAGAAACACTATGATCTAATGTACCAGGAGGCTGACAAATCGGCACACACCCAAGAAAAAGAATTACTCTTAGAATTTAATTCGGATGGACAAATGAGCAAAGAAGAACTTGCAATTCAGATAATGGAGGTCCGTGACAATAACGAGTTATACAAAGAACAGATCCTAGAAGACAAAATACAGGCACTAGAGGATCTCAAACTAGAATTACACCAAGAACTGCAATCAATGGCAAATAGTTTTGAAAATGATCCAGATGTGAAAATAGTTTGGGATTCAGCTGATGAAAAATTTTACGCAACTCAAAGATAAATTAATTTTAATTTAGGTGCACTGCAAAGATTCGAATTATTTATGAACTCTCCTGTATCTTTCATTAGTATTATGAAATATTTTGTAATTTCAGTTTTATTCCTGAGTTTGATTGGATTTGTCGGCATTGCACTTGCAACACATGACCCTAACATAGTTCATTCCATGCCTCTTGGATATCCTGAACAAAAATTACCTCCACTAAAACAATTCAAATCCGGTGTCGCTTATCATGAAATAGTTTGCAATCTAGGGCTACAGCTAACCCAAAGATATGATGGGAGCCCTGCATGTGTGAAACCTGATACATATTTTGAATTGATTAAAAGAAATTGGGTAAGCAACATTATCAAGGCCGTTCAATCAAGAGACCTGTCAGAATTAGAATCGACTTCCTCATACATGGAAAAAATAATTCCAACACTTGAAGATTTTAAGGATACAATATCTGAATCAAATGATATTGAAACAATATTTTCTAAATTTGGCAAACCTCATGACGACATAGGAAGTGGAATACATATCTTTGTCTACGAATTAAATGATTTTACTGAAATTTGGATTGGGTATGTTGAGGATATTTGGTATATCAGACATGTAGATGTAGATGGAAATCTGTTAGAAGAACTGTTTACCCAAAATAAAATCATTCCATGACAGGAGAACTATTTTTCCTTAAACATATGAAGAGCAATCTCAAAAATTGCAAGAATGCATAAACTCACCATCCTTATTTCATGCCTAAAAAACCACTAAAATAACGCAAGAAATCACAAATTGCAATGTCTTTGCAATCCGAATCCCAAAGTGAGCGCAAAATACTCAGGTGGGCATTAATCCTCATGATTCCAGCAACTATTGCAGTGTTTGGTTATCAAGAATATTTTGCTGTACCACAGGGAGAGAGTAATCTATCTGTCAAGTCAGGGTTTGGCCAAATTACAATGCAGTATCCTCAAGAGTTCACAGATTCAGACGGCTCATTATTTTCAAACACTGATTTAGGATTTCAAGTGTTGGCACCAAACGGTAATTGGGATGCACATTCAGTTGAAGAAGTGTTTTCCCCACAAAAACTAGAGTCACTAAAATCAAAAGGACTAATCCACGGATTTTATCTTGAAGAGGATCACAAAAAACAATTCATGATTACGGTCTTTGATGTATCTGCACAAGACTTTGCACTAGAGCCATACATTGATTCTCAAATTAGCCAATTGCAATCTCAAATTGATGTCAATGTACCAATAAAACAAATTTCAGATTCGCAGGAGTGGGCAATATTTGCAATGGAGATTCCAACTGAAAACTGGAATTATGGGGAGCAAGTGTTATTTCTAAAAGACAACAGATTGTTTATGCTGCAATATTCAGGCCAGAATCCAAATAATCTAACAATCGAGAAAAAATCAGAGTATCTATCCATAATAGATTCATTTGAGGTAATTTAGATGAAATTTATTTTGGCAAAGAAACATCCAGTTTTTTACATCCAATAAGATTGGGAATGCTAAAGTGAATCTAGAGTTTTTTTATTAAACCATCAAGGATTAGCTTCGTAAATTATGTTCATTGGAGTTTGAGTGGCAACTCGGAATTTGGTGAATCCTCCACTTTTTACTACCTCACCAATTCTCGTGGGACCAGCTTGAGCTCCAAGCCCAGGACCATTTCCTGCAATGGAGCACGGAACACATACAGTAGCTGAAGCACCATAAAACATTCTTCCAATGGGATTATGATTCTCTCGTGGTTTATCACTTGAGAAGGGCTCAACTATCATCCAAGAGCCATCTGGCTTTAGCGATTTGTAGATTTGTGCAGCTGCTCCATGTGGATCTCCCATGTCATGAAGTGCATCAAAGACGGTTACAAAATCATATGTTCCTGAAAAATTTGTCGAGTCTGAAACTTTAAAGGACACACGATCACTTACTCCGGCATCTTGAGCTCTTTGTGTGGCTGTTTTGATTGATTCAGGATGATAATCAAATCCGACAAATTTGGAATTTGGGTATTCTTTTGCCATGATGATAGTTGAAGAACCATGACCACAACCCACGTCGGCAATCTGTATCCCTTCGCGTAGTTTTTCCTGAACTCCGTTCAGGGACGGAATCCAGCTTGATACCAAATTTGCAAGATATTTCGTTCTGAAAAACCGCTCTACACCCTCATACAAATCACAGTGATGGTCACCCCAATGAATTCCCTGTTTTTCTTTGAATGCTTTAGTTACTTTTTCCTCGTCTTTTGCCATTGAAAGAAATGATTGAAATGAGCCAGGGAGATAAGTAGGACTGTCTTTATCAGCTAAGCATGCTTTTTGTTCTTCGGGAAGATAGTATTTGTTAGCCTTGGAATCATAGGCAATGTATCCACCAGCTGCTTGATTGTTTAGCCATTCAAAGGCATATCTTTCTAAAATACCAGTTTTTTCTGCAAGCTCATGAGAATTGAGTGGGCCTGATTCGGCTAAAGCCTCATAAAGACCCAATTTTTCGCCAATAACTACCAAGGTTGAACTTACTGTTGCTCCAAGATCAGATACTGCTTTTCCTAAAAATTCTTGTAATTTTGTCTCGTCAATTGGCAACATGTTTTTTTAAAAAAAATAATATAAAAAATTTGTTATCTTATGATAGTTATAATGTTTGAAAAAATCATCATGGTGTAAATTAATTAAAATTTGAATGAATTTGTTTTAAAAAAATTTAATAAAAATTATGAAAAAAGATTTCCAATTTATTTACTGCGGATATTTTGCTATCCCATCTTTCCAGAACACTTGATATCTGCTACATGGGGTGTTGATTGGATCATCTATATCGACTGGATAACAGGTTCGTTGTGAATAAATTCCATATGGATCAATAAGATACCATTTGTCATCAATGCTGTCTCTTTTTGCAAAGTAAATGTGAAGATGAATATTTTTACTTGTCTTTGTAATGTCATTTGCGTTAATTGCTAGCATTATTCCTCCCGGGCCTGTATTTCCTGCCAATCCAAGAAGTTCACCTCTATCAACGTCTTGCCCTGCTTGGACTTCCATGGTGTCAGTATCACTTCCCCAATACAATGCAAGTGGAGTATCGTTGACATTAATGCATCCTGTATAACTAAGATATGATTGGAAATTATTTTGCTGGGTTTGATTTGATATATTTGGAAGACTTTGAGTTAATGATTTGTTACAATCATTTTGTGAACCATTTCGTAGGTGCTTGTAAATTGTACGATACGCATCGTTTTTCCCATCCACATTATGACTAATAATAACCGTGTTTCCACTCCAATTTGTCCAATCAGCAAAAATGACCTTTCCAGGTGCCGCAGCACGAATCTCAAAGCTATTACCGGTTGATGATTTGTAATCATGTGCATGATGATAATTACCACTATTGTAAATCCAGGTCTGAGACAGCTCTACCTGTTTACTTTCAAAGGGAAGCGTAAAGATTTGATCCCCCTCATTAATAGCAGATAGTCGGACATAGGTTTTATCATCAACTTCATCAACTGGTGCGGAGTAAGCTACATCTTTAGTCGAGGTATCAAAATTGCAAGTTCCAGGTAGTCCCTCGCAATGTAAGTTAGTTTTTGGATTACCCCATGCTGTCCATTTTTCTCCATTATCTTGTATTACATCATTCAAACATTCAATGCTGCATTGATTTGGAAAAAGTTCCACATCAACTAAACGAAGACCTTTATCAGAATATTCTTTCCACTTTGATACAAATTCTTCTCTGTCAGATGCATACCAAAGAGCATAAGGATCAGTTCCTTCCGCATAAACTCCGGCATATTTTATTTCTCCATCATCAAATCTCTCAATGTCTATTAATCTCCTGTCAGTATCGCTAAAAAGTTTCCAACCGTCAACAAAATCTTTCCAACCCATCGGAGATTGTATTCCATAGTCATATGAACCGCTTCGATAAATTCCAAAGAATTTTTGTTGGTTTCCAGAGCTAAAAGTTTCTAAATCAATTAAACGTAAATTATCATCTGCATTAGCAGTAACTTCATCTCTGAAATTATTCCAGGTCTTTCCGCTAACTACAAAGTTTGAATCATCGCCTGAAACCCAAACTCCGTTATATTGTGCTTGATTATTTTTAATGTATCTTTCAACGTCAATTAGACGATATCCCTCATTTGCTTTGTCTTGACCATCCGCCAAAAAGTCATCCCAAGTTTTGCCGGAGACCAGAAGATTTGCTCCCGTATCTTTCTTCCAAACACCATTGAATTGGTCTATCCCATCTTTTTTTGATCGTTCCATATCGATAAGATGAAATCCATCATTTGCCAGTTCATTTCCTTTATTGATAAAACCATTCCAATTATCACCTAGCCAAAGGTAATGATCATAATTTCCTGCCCTCCATACTCCGATGTACTTGTTGGGATCGTCTATTGAGCCACCTTCAATTGCTATAGGATCATGTGAACCTGCGGCTTTAGAAAGTCCCTTTGATTGCTCAACTGGTTGCCACTCCATATCACCTTCTGGACTAGTATCCATTTTCTGTCCAACTGAAATTATCTTATTTGCCACGAGCCATTTGATTCCTTCAAGGAACTGATCTTCTGGAACCTTCTCCTCTATCCACCACTTTGTAGTTTCTCTAATCCATGTTGGGACAGAAGGTTCAGAATCTGACTCACCTTCAGAAACGCTTGCTTTAGGAGGCTTGTCTTTAAAATCAATAATTCTCTCTTGAATAAGGTAACCTATTCCACCTGTAAAGTCTTTATCTCCAACATTACCATCTACCCAAAATTGGGCTGTGGTCTTGACCCAGGTTGGAACTTTGGGCCTTAATTTGACAGGTTCGTCATTTCTTTGATCCTCTCGTTCAATTTGTTCTATTGATATTGACGAAACTGATTCGTTAACGGTTTCTTCAACATCGCATGCATCCCCTATACCATCGTCATCAGAGTCCTTTTGATCACGGTTAGAATCTCTGGGACAGTTGTCATAGGAATCAGGAATTTCATCATTATCAGCATCTGGTCTTTCTTCAGGAGATTTGTTAACAGAAAAAGTGTCGATTTTTTTATTATTGCCCTCATCTAGTTCATCAATTATCTCAAAAACATCTGCAATTGCTGTGTTGCCATAATTTTTTGCATCATCAAAAGAAGCTTTGCGTATTTCAGTGTGAGTTTTGCCTGGCCCTAGTGATGGAACATCGAATCTATTTTCAGGTCCTGGCGATTCGCCTCCTAATCTAAATTCCAAGGTGGATTTACCAGACTCCACAAAACCAATGTTTTTTACGACAGCTTTGAAGGTAATCATCTCTCCAGTATCAGGATTTGCTGGGGAATGGGTCAAACTTTCAATAATCAAATCTGGTTTTTCTCGGGTAGGTTCAGGGCGTGTTTCTTGGCGCATATCACATGCATCACCTATTCCATCCCCATCGGTGTCTTTCTGATCACGATTAATATCATCAGGGCAATTGTCCTCTGAATCAGGCACACCGTCACCATCAGAATCTACTCGTGTTGCCTCAATAGTGAGTTGTTGTGCATTCGCATCAATTGAGAAAAAAATAGTCGAACTAGAAACTAAACCAAAGATAATCAAAATTACTGAAAAGAAAATTTTCTGCATCCAGATTTTTTGAGATTTACATAGTAATTAAGAGTGATCTTGTAAGAGTAAGCTATTACAATCAAATTTTTGGATTTGGATAAAGAAATCATGCATTGAAAATATTTTTCTTAGAAAATAAAATAGAATTCTTTCGCTCACCGAACTAGTTTTATACTATTTGGATTATTCAGAGTGGTTGAAAAACACAAAATGTTTGGCAATATTTTCAGTTTTTGTTTTATTTATTGGATTTAGTAATTCTGCTTTTGCACAAGTTTCAAACATTGGATCTAGTGGACAGGACGGGGTAAGTGTCAAAACTGTTCCAGAATGGATTAAAACAAGTATGCAGTTTTGGGTAGAAGGACAAACAAGTGACGCAGAATTCCTTAACGCAGTAGAATTTCTAGCAAATGAGGAAATTATTCAAGTAAGCGTGGAGGATGTAAGAAAAGACATCACAATAAATGATCAAGAGGAAAGCTCTGCCAGTGGAACCTGGGATACTGAAATGATTTCAATGAATGCCGAACGAGCAGATAGTTTCTTTGATATATTCTATGAATCCTACACTGCAGATAGCTTTTTTGATATTTGGACTGAATTACAAGAATCAACTGATTCATTCTTTGATGTGTTCTTTGAGGCAGATACCCCAAGAACCAATGAATGCCTAAGGGGTCAAGAATTAGGGTTTAACGAAAGAACATCCAAATGGGAATGTTCCCCAGCTAATGCAGTAGATTCATTCTTTGATGTGTTCTTTGATGTTGCAACCGAATCTTCACAAAATTCAGAAGATATTGAGGAGCTTGAAAGAAAAATCGCTTCACTGGAAGAAAAGATTGCAACAATTGAAAGAGAAATGAAAGAAAGTGGAGAAAAAGGGGGTACTGAGGACATTAACATAGGAGTTGGAGAACTGCCCTAATTTGATTTGATCTCAAATTAGTGAATTCAACATCAACATACATTCGTTTTTGTGTCCAAAAAATCAAAAAAGAACTGATTAATTCAATTTTTTTGAAAATAATTTTTGGGGTAAAGAAATTTTCAATAAATTGAATCGCAAATTGGACAAGCCATAGACCTTCCTTTTCCTGTTAAAGGACCACCTATTTTGAATTTTATGCAGTTTGGGCATTCAGGGTCTAGATTCATAATACTCGAACAAAATAAGGTTATTTAGTCCCATGTCAGTCTGATTCATTTCAGACTATATCGAATATTTTTTTAGTTTAATTTTTCCTTGATGAAAATCTCTGTTGATAGGTTTAAAGATACAAATTGATCAACAAATGATTAGCTGTTCTTGAAAAAATTTAGCTGGAATTTCAACATGAGAATATAATTAATTGTCAATAAACTAGGTCATGAAATATGGATGTTGTAGAAAGTGTACATGTGCTTCAAAAAAACTAAGAGATCCAGGATGTACATGTGGTAATCATGAGTTAGTAATTACACCACCAACTCTATGATTTGCCAACATTGTTTTCTTGATTTTATAATGAGAAATAATTGTTGAAATTAATTTTTTGAGAGAAATTTTTCAAAAGTTTTTTCACATACTGGACAAACGGAAAAATCACCCTTTGATTTTAATGGAACAATAAGCCTATCCATTACACAGTTTGGACATTCAGTATACCCATTCATAATTTATCAAAGAAAATATAATATTTAGAATCATGTTAGTTAGATTTTCTTCAGACTTGATTCAATGGTATTATGTAACTACTAAAACACACATTTTCCTATATATCATAAATTAGATTGAATTTTGTGGAAGTCCTCATTATCGATGACAATCCAGAAACCGCTCATCACATCTCCACATATCTTAATTCCGAAGGAATAGAAAACAACATTACAAGTGATCCAATAGATGCTTTGAAAAAAATCAGGAGAGGGGGTTATGATACAGTTCTATTAGATATTTCCATGCGTGGTTTTAGTGGAATTAACATTATCCACTCGTTAGGAGTCGAAGAAAGATTAGAAAATCAAAAAATGATTATTTTTTCTGCAAACTCCTTTACCGATGGTGAAATTCCTCAACTGTTACAAAAAGAAAGCCTTCAGGTTTGTGTAACAAAGCCCATTAATCAGAACAATATTTTGACATCCGTTACTTGTTGATGTTTTTTTAAATTATTTGGTAAATGATCTTAAAAATTCTAATTTGTCAGATACAAATCAAGCTAAACCACATCAGTTGCAATAATTACAACTAGGAGTAAAAACGGGATACCAAACGCTAATCCAACTTTTTTATTTCGCATATCCTTATCTTTTGCACTAGTATTTGAACAGAACGAACCATTGATACTTTTTGAGAAAAATACCAATCGTTCTTATAGCAAGGAAATACGAGTGAATTATGTCAGAAGACAGAAAAATGTACAAATGTACATGCGCAGATTGCGGCAAAGATTCTGAAGTTCCTTTTGAACCAAAAGAAGGAAGACCAGTATATTGTCGTGAGTGTTTACCAAAACATCGTAGTAGAAGATTTTAAGCTAGTTTCGTTTAATTGATTTTGAACTTAATTATCTCAGAGATATTCTGATGACCTCTTTTTTTATTTTCAGGTATTTATGACTAGAAACCCATAACCCCGTTTAAATTAGCCATTAGAACTAACTTTGTATGTTAAACGGTACAAGAGATACAATTTTCATTGGAAAGAAGCCTCTGATGACCTATGTTACTTCTGCAATAATTCAATTATCTACAATGCCCATAGTTACTCTAAAGGCGCGTGGTTATAGCATCGCAATGGCAGTAGACGTAGCTCAAGTAATTCAAAGAAAAACAAATGCATTTGAGATAGGAAAAATAAAAATTGATCATGAAGTTTTAGAGTCAACTGACGGCAAAAAAAGAAACGTGTCAACCATTGAAATTCCAATGAAAAGGACTTGGTAAGGTTCTTTGACTAAAAAAATTCCAGGTCAGTTTTCATGGTAATTTCTAAGCAAAATTTTACCTGTATGCGTTGTGGAAAAAATTGTTTGATGACGGATGATGTTACAGGAGAACAGTTTTGCTCAAAATGCGGATATGTTATTTCTGAAAAATCTCAAGATACCGGTGCCGAATGGCGATCCTTTCGAAAAGACGGAGGGCCCGACCCTACAAGGACTGGCGCTCCAAGTTCACTTGCCATCCATGACAGAGGACTTGCAACCGTAATTAATCCATTTAACAAAGATGCATCAGGAAAACCACTTTCATCATCAATGAAGAGTACAATAGAGCGACTCAGAACCTGGGATAGCAGGAGCCAGGTTCAAAATACTTCAGATAGGAATCTCAGAGAGGCTCTAAGTGAACTAAATAGGCTAAAAGACAAGATTACAATTTCTTCAAATGTTATAGAAAAAGCAGCATACATCTACAGAAAAGGATTAGAGAAGAAGCTTGTCAGAGGAAGATCAATTTCTGGAATGATTGCCGCGTCTCTATATGCTGCATGCAGAGATACTGACACTCCAAGAACTCTCAAGGATGTTTCAGATGCTGCCAATGTAAAAAGAAAAGACATTGCAAGGTGCTACAGACTTTTGTATCGAGAACTAGATTTGAAAATGCCTGTTGTTGATTCAATTCAATGTATTGCAAAAATATCAAGCAAACTAGAATTATCTGAAAAAACCAAACGATATGCCATCAAAGTTCTTCAAAAAGCACAAGAAAACGAAGAATCTGCTGGAAAATCACCAATGGGTCTTGCTGCAACTGCCCTTTACCTATCATGTGTACATAATGGAGTATCTATTACTCAACATGATCTAGCAGAAGCTGCAGGAGTTACCGAAGTTACCATAAGAAATCGCTACAAGGGATTAAAACACATCAAAATATAACTGCAAAAATTTCCATTCATTTATGATACATAAAATACAATATTTTGAAGCAGAGCAGATACCCCAAGGCAAGTATCTTCAAGAGGTAGTAAATGATTTTCTTGCCCAAAAAGGGGAAAACATAGTAGCTGTTCTTCCAGTTTCACCAAAGTCATTATTGGTTCATTACAAAGAATAGTCTAAAATGATTTTCAATTTTACAAGGACTTAATACACTGATAAAGTAAATTGTAATAGATGATTTTTTTTAACTTGGCCAGTGCAAGCGTAACCCAATCTAAGATTATCTTGGATAGTGTTGATTATTTCTAGAAATGAAAATATTCAAAATATTTCTGAAATCGACAAAATTTTGCAGGAAAATGTTGGAAAAGACCTCTTCATTAGATTAAAAAACCATATTACAGTACACGGGAAATTAAAAAATTTTGATCAACATTTGAATTTGATTTTAAAAGATGGCAATATAACATCAGAAGAAGGAAATGAAAAATTCCAAGAAACCCTACTGCGGGGAAGTAATATTGTGATGATTGCAATATGAAATCACACTTGTTGAAAACTGAAATGAAAATTATTTCAGAAGAACAGAATCATATTATACTCTCAAAAGAGGTGATATTATGATACAAAAAAAAGAATTTAGTAATATTCATAAACAAATTGTTTTATCTAATCAAAAGCACAAATGCCAAAAATGTGGAATAAAATTCAATGTTGCAAACTTGCCTAATTTTGGATATGCCGATGGAAATATTGCAAATAATGCAAAGACAAACCTTCAGATATTATGTGGTGAGTGTTCATCCCAGGGAGTAAAACCATGAACTACAAATGCCCAAAGTGTAAATTTCAATGGCATGGAGATATGGATTCATTTGGAAAGGTCATCAAGCATGAGAAAGAACATAAAATGAAAGGTACAGCCTGATGCTTATTTGCAACAAGTGTTACAATGAACACCACGATCAATGTATGGGAAAAGCAGGAATGTTTTCTTGTGGTTGCAAATGTCTAAAAGATGAAAAATAATCTAAATCTGAAGAAAAATTTTACATTTGAATCGATTTACTGAATTCAATTCTGAATATTCAGAAAAAAGACAAATTTGAGATTATTGCTTGAGAGCTGTGGAAATTAATGCTTCATGGTTAGAACGTGGCAGTGCGCCTTGTGATGAATTTGGTTTATGATATCATCATGATGGTTTGCCTCGATCATTGAAAGGTTAGGATAATCAACCACTAACAAATCAATTTTGTGTTCTTTTACATAGTCAATAACCCAATGAGCAATGGAATCGGTCAAAGCAAATTTTGTATTAATCCTCAGGCCTTCATTTAATGCTAATTCCTTCCATTTTTTCAACTCGTCTTTGATTTTCTTAATTTGGTTTTCTGTGATTTTTTTGTCGGATTTTGTTTCAAAAAAATAAAATTTTGGAGGAATTTTGTAAACACATTCTATTACAGATAAATCGGCACCAAGGTTTTTTGCTAGTCCCAAGCCCATTTCAAAAGATTTTTTCGTGTGGGTAGGAGTAATTATAGCCACAGCGATATTTTTGAACAATTCTGACTGTTAAATCAAAATAGAAGTATATGAATTTGCCAGATTAACTTAGTTCGTGAATCTTCTTTTCAAACTTGTCAATCATTTCATTGACCATAAAGTCTCCGTCATGCATCGTATTTGTTCCAATTATCTTCTTCATTCTATCCATTGTTTCACTTGAAATTTGTAGTTGAACCATACATTATGATACATTGATGGTTATATAAAGACAAGAATAGTTTTTGTTGCTGGGAATGCAGAATCATTTTTGTGAATAATGAAAATAATCTATTGGCAGCAACCACAATTCTTGTGCCCTAAATGAGTGCAGTCATAACAATCACAGTTTTTAGATTTTCGATTTTTTTGTAATTTTTCTTTATTGAAACTAGTCATTTCTTGAATATTGTAGCATATCTAATTATTTTTTGTGAATATGAAAAATTTAACAATAAAAGGTAGATTCGATTTATGCCATCATTGGACGAATGCTGGATAAACCTAGATGGCTTTAATATAAGGTATCTTGAATTCGGAAAAGGGAATGAAAAACATCTTTTATTTATTCATGGATTAGGTTCTGCAGCAGATAGATGGATGAAGATTCCTGAGGGATTATCTTCAGAATTTCACTCTATTGCCATTGACCTGCCAGGATTTGGAGAAAGTGAAAAACCAAAAAAAATGGATTATACAATTGACCAATTCAGGAAAATTACCGTATCTTTTCTGAATGAAATTTCAATTCAAAAAGAGAAAATAAGTTTGATTGGGCATTCCTTAGGTGGATACATTGCCTCAGAAGTGGCAATTCAAAACCAAAATTATATTCAAAAACTTGTTTTAATTGACTCATCTGGAATGCTAGAAACCCCAACTCCGGCTCTTGAAGAATATTTTGAAGCTGCAATGAATCCCACGCAAGACAATGTAAGAAAAGCTTTTGAAAAAATGGTTGCAGATCCAAAAAGAATTCCAAAGCAATTAGTTGATGGATTTATCCGACGGATGAATTTGCCAAATGCCAAATACGCATTCGAATCAACTTTCGTAAAAAGTGTAACTACTCAGATTGGATTAAACAGATTAAAAAAAATTAATCCCGTACCCACCTTAATTCTCTGGGGAGTTCATGATAAAGTAATTCCAATAGAACACTCTAAATTTTTTAAAGAGAGTATTGATGATTCCAGACTTGAAATAATTGCAGACGCAGGACATGCACCCTTTGCTGAAAAGCCTGATCAAGTGTTTAAATTATTAAATGAGTTTCTAATTTGAAAGTTGATTAGCAGTAGATACTGGAATTCTGTCTTAAATTTCGAATTCTATTTTTAAATCCTGGATAAATATACAATTTTTACAGCTTGGACAGGTTGCATATTCTTTTGGAAAAGTAGCATGGCAATTAGAACACAAAATAGTGGATTCTAAATCAAGCAGTCCTAAATCCTGTGCTTCTTGTAAAAGCTCCATTGATGTTGTTTGTTTTTGATGTTCCATAAATTTCACCTATATGCCTCCAACATCTTTTGGAATTTTTTTGATTGGTCCTTAATTAGGCCTCGGCATCTCATAAACCAGATAATGTCTCGATATTCAATGGGTTGGTTTACGACATTCATGATATTCATAACTTAGTAGAACCAAACTTTACTTAAAGCAGATCATTTGTAATATGTGATTTTTACTTGTAATTTTTAAAATCAAGGCTAGAAATTCTTGTGTTAGGAAATGATGTTACAATAAACCCTTATGAAGAATTTCATTTAGCACCTTTGAAAAACTTATTGGCTCTTTGTATTCTTTGATAAATTCTTCCTGTATTTTGTGTAGTTTCTCATCTACTTTGTTCTCAAGAACTATGGTTACTCTTTTACCCATAAACTCTTCCCAATTTTTCTTGCTTAAATTAATTAGTTTACGGCTTTGAACAAACAAAAGAGGAATCAAGACACACCGTTTTTACAATTTTGATTACAAAAATTTATTCTTAATTGACTCAAAGTAGTTTTGAATTTGGGTAAGCTCACTTCGTTTGTGTAGTTTTTCATGTAGGTCTTGATTTTTTATAATTTTAAAACATTAATTCTGATTACTCTCAATTTCAAATGAATTAGCACATTTTGGGCATGGTGTGTTTATACCTTGAATTTTGTCAGTTGATTGAAAGGGAGATTCAAAGGTGTATTCACAATGTGGACATTTGAGAATTAGTGATGACATATTGATATTTTTTTGTGTATAGTATATACATTTGTCGTAACTTTTGTTTACACCACTTTCATTGGTTTGTATTTTTGCTAATACCAAGAGAAAGTTGTATCATGTAAAAATTAATTGAGACGGATTTTAAAACACATTGGTTGTCCCTAGTATCAATTAATTTTTTATGTTATGTTGGATCATAAAATCTTGAAGGTTTTTCTTTCCGTATGGACTACACCAACTAGGTTTTGCCTACAAACCTTGTAACGGCAAAGAATCGCTTTAATTCCGGGATTTATACTAAATTGGTTAAAAACATAGAACAGATGATGCCAAATTTTCTTGATTTGTGAGGGAAATTTGGCAAGAAAAGTTAGAATTAACATTAAATTATGTATGGGCAAAGTTAGTTTATGAACTTCTCTTACACTGTCAAAACTCAAAAAAATATAGATGAGGTAATTGAGGATATCAAAACAAAACTTTCAGAAATAAAATTTGGCGTTCTTGGAATGCTGGACTTTAAAGAAATTTTTGGAAAAAAGGGGATAAATTATCCCCATGACTACAAGTTGTTAGAGGTATGTAATCCCCAAGCTGCCAAACAAGCACTTGATTCTGATCCAGAACTTGGATTGTTACTCCCATGCACAATTGCAGTATATGAAAAAAGTGGGGGAAATTATATTAGCCTGGCCAAGCCTACTTCATTGCTTTCTGTTGCCTCAAATACAGAGTTGGAATCCATGGGAAAAGAGATTGAAGGAAAATTAGTTGGTGTAATTAACGATTCAAAATAATATTGTAAATTTTTCAGAAAAATATCTAAAACGCCGTATGCAAAACTTAATTGTTTTGGAGTGATATAATAAACGATTTAAAGTGGGGGAAAATCAACATATTTCTGCAGCCGATGAATTTTATAAAAATTATTTTTTTGAAAATATGAAAAAAAGCTATGATTTTTGGCACCAAATTTATGATGATTCTCCCATCAATATTTTTCTTATTTGGAAAAAAGCCTTAGAATCAAATTCAGAATTTGCTGCTAATTTTAAGAAAGCATGGGATAATAATTCAAAAAAAGCAGAATTCGATCTACAGCAATTCTTAGAGATGTGGTCTGAATCCATTCGGGAATCTGATTTTAAAAAAGCAACTAAATCAATTTCCCAATATTGTGTAAATGTTTCTGATTCTCAAACAAAGCTGTATCTTGAAGTCCTTGAAATGTTGGAAAGATATTGGAGAAATATTCAAGATAAAAACATAGAGTAAATTTGAGGAATTCACTTTTGTTAAGAATAAAACAAAAAACTGTTTAAACTTATAACGTCTAAAAAAATCAAGCATGTTAAATTAATCAGAATGAATTAAAATGAATGAGTTAAACACTGTAATAGTATTTTTATTTGGCTTGTTCACTTCAGGAATAATCATTTATTTTGTAACAAAATTGTTTGGTGAAAGCAAGGGAGTAGGAACAGCGATTTTTACTGCCCTCATAGGTACGATTGTTTACACTGTTTCGTACCATTTGTTGGAAACAGGTTGGATTGCCGCAATAGCTGCAGGAATTGTATGGCTTATTGCACTAAGTTCCATATACAAAATAGGCTTTCTGAAATCATTGGTAATATCAGTGGCAATTTGGATATCGGCCACAATAGTGGGCTTCTTTTTACCAACTGTTTCTGGACCCCTGTAGGGAAAAATCGATTCTAAAGGGGTTTTATCAAAATAACCTTTACTTGATTTTTTCAACATCTTCTAATTCGATCCCACACATTGCCATTTTAGAATTGTATGGGGCCTGATGGGTGACAAGTATCGTGTCTCCTGCACCTACCTCTACCAGTTTTGCTTCTTGGGACAGGTCTTGCTCATTTTCATCCTTTAATGTTAGTTGAATCTCTAGTCTATAATCTTCCTCAAGGTTATTCTTTACATTAAATTCAAATTCAACAATTTCTAGTTCTTTCTCACATTTGATTGGATTAATTTCAAAATCATCAGGGTTGTTACTCAATACAAGTATTGGTGGGGGAGGTTCGGATTTATTTGAGTTTATCCCAAACTCATTTGCAGGTATTAAAAACAAGGCAACAATAATTATTACACCTATTATTCCACCAACAACATATTTTGTTTTGGAAGACACAAAAAAAGTTCAGACCATGCGGTATTAAATCTAAATGATTAGACCTTTTTTGGTAAAATTCGATTTTAATCAAAGGTTATAATCTAGAAAAGATAGCTAAATAGTAATTTGCCGTTTTCAAATATATTTCAAATCTCAATGACGATAGGTGTTGTAATTGCATCCTTAGTTTTCCAACCTACTGCATTTGGTGATTCACAAACTGCTACTTTACAAACGCCATTTGTTCTCAGTATAGATGAGATGGCAACAATTGATTCTGATTTAGTAATTACCCTTCTTGGTATTGAAGAAGATTCCCGATGCCCTATTGATGTTACTTGTGTTTGGGAAGGAAGTGTAAAAGCAGAGATAAATCTAGTGAACGGTCAAACAAATCTTGGAAATCATAACATACCTTTAGCAGTTAAGGACGCTGATTCCCAGACTTTTGATGGTTACTTCATTAAAATAATGGAAGTTGAGCCATATCCATCTAGCAGCAGTCCCATCAACCCATCGGAATATAGGGTAACATTTCTAGTATCCAAGATCAAAGCGACAAACATTGATTCTCCGCTAAAACAATTCAATTCAGGAGTTCCAATAAATGAAACTCAGTGTAGAAATGACCTCATCCTGATTATCAAATCCAAAAATCTTACCCCAGCATGTGTAAAACCTAATACCGCAGAGAAATTAATCGTACGGGAATGGGCAAAATCACTTGACACTTCAAGATCCATTCAGCCAATTATTAAAACTGGAACAAATTCAGGCTTTTGTCTTGGATACTGTTTTACAGAGTTTACCTTAACTTCTGAAAAAATTGTTTACTCTCAAACGGGACGTAAATTTGTCTCAGATTCATGGGTAGACTTGCCTGAAAAAACAACAACTGTTCCAATATCCCAAGAAGAATGGAAGGAACTGGTAGATGCTGTTGACTTTCAAAAATTTAATTCCTTGCCAGATAAAATTGGATGTCCAGGTTGTGCTGATGCTCCCGTTGAGTGGATTGAAATTTCATATGGTGGAAAAACAAAAAAGATTGAATTTGAGGCAAGAGAATCCATTCCTGAGATTACTCAACTAATTATCAAGCTACAAGAAATCCGTGATAGGACAGTGAGTTCCTTAATCGATAGTTTTGAAGACTGTGTTGTTGCTGGAAATCCAGTTATGGAATCATACCCAAGACAATGCAGAACTAGCGATGGCCGTAATTTTGTAGAAGATACTAATCCCAAAATTATGAATCCAGATGTGCAATGCCAAAATTACAATGGAACATGGTTGCCAGATTTCAATGAATGTGAGGGAATTTCAGAGGAGCGATGCTCAACTATGAATGGAAATTTCAATGAATGCGAATCTGCATGCAGACATATGCCTGATTCAGAAATGTGTACCCTTCAATGTGTCCAAGTCTGTGTAATTCCATTAAATTGATTCTGAGTTTTAAAATTATTTTAGAAGCAATAATTCTTAGATATGATAAATTCCTGTAAATATTATGACACTAGTTAAAACAACTAGGTTAAAAAAACAGAAAAACACTTACGATGTTGAGATCCCAGAGGAATTGATCAACCAACTTAATTGGAGAGTTGGCCATGTTTTAGAAATTAGGGAACAAGATAACAAATTAGTTATTGAAAAACTACATGGGTTTATGGGATCTTAATCTCTGCATCTTTTTTCCCAAAAAAGTAGTTCAAATTTTTTTGGAGTTATATCGAAGAGCCTACTTTTACTATAATATCTAACACTTGGACCATCAACCCAATTTTGGGGGAGTTTGAAAGGTTAAATATTCTCTGCATGGATTTCTTTCCAGATTTGTCACCGGCAGAGTAATTTGTCAAATAATACCCTCCATGATTTCAGTTGTTTCCATCTTTCTTGGGATTAATTGGCACAAGCCACATTCTTTCCAAGATGGAGTTAAAGTTTTGACGTATCGTTTCATAGAGTGCATTAAACAAAATTTGTTAATAATGCTCACCAAGGATTTATTCATGTAACATATCCATTTATTCAAAAATTTGAAATGGTTTTCCTTGTAGGAAAAACTTCTATTTCTTTAGACTTGAGCGTAAGATTTCATTTAAGACAGCAGAGAGGCTTACAGATTGAGATGAATCCTTAATTTGTTTTGCTTGAATTTCATGTAACTTTTTTAGAAGATCCTCATCAAGCATTATTGTAAGCCTTTTCTTCATATCTTAATCATCCTCATTCAATTCATGGTTATTGCATGTACATCCCGGATCTCGTATTTTTTTAGATGCACAATTGCAGTCTTTGCAGCACCCATACTTCATATCAAGTAACCTCAGAAAACTTGTTGGAATTTTTTGTCATCTTTTTTTCTTTTGTGAAGTGTTCTTTTAATTGAAAATGGATTACACTTGCTTGAATTTTTGATAATCCAAATCTTTCTTGTATATTTTGAATCATTTTATCCTCATCCATGTTTTAACTCGTATTTGATGAATTCATAAAAGTTATTAAAATTCACAATTAGGAATTTCATATTTTTTTCTTTCATGTTGATATTTAACCTTGCCGATAACAATGTTATCGTTTGTTAACAAAAAATCTCAAAGAAAATTTCAAAAAAGGATCTTATTGACAAGATTATCATAAATGTGATTCTAATTATTTTAGGTAAAAGGAGTGTCTATATTTGAAGAAATGATAGGGAATATCACCTAAAATTTCCAAACATAAAAAAGCATAGTTCTGAATTAGTTCAGTTATCCTATTATTCTTAAGATTTGGAATTATTTTTCAAATCAGTCAGCGGTTTGTTTTATATTAGTTTCAAGATCATGTAGGTTATTGGAAGGACAAATTGACAATGTTTTGCTTGAGAAGTTTAAACAAGACATATGGTGCAAGGTTCCCCATCTAGACGAGCAGGATAAAACAAAGATAGTAAATAAAACACCTCTAGTTGATCTTACCTCTGACCTGAAGGAATGTGCAAGAACAGTATACAATCTTAATCTTGATGACTCTGATCTTAAGGTTTTGGGTAAATTTGAATCAAAATTACCAACAGGTTCAATCAAGGTAAGGCCTGCAGTTCACATAATTCATGATGCTATTGTAAATGGAAGGCTCAAAACTGGACAAACTGTAATTGAGGCGACCTCGGGTAACTTTGGAATTGCTTTGGGGCAATTATCAAAACTTGGCTTAAATGTGATTTCGCTGGTATCAAGAAGGCTTCAAGAAGGAGTCTTTGAGGAATTGAGAAATGAGAATATCAGGATTATGGATCTTGACATGGACATTTGTCCTGCCCCTGGAATGAAAGACAGTACAAATGATTTGACTGCAAAGGCAACTGCTGCAAATGTTCGCCAACAATTATCCGATCTTGGTTTTGATGTGGCAATATTTGATAGAGAAATGCCACAGATTTTATCACTTTTAGCAAAACAAGATATCATAAATTTGGCAAGGTTTCTAGCAAAGATTTACGATTGTTTTTGTCCAGAACAATATGACAATAACCTAAATCTTGATGTCCACAAGACTGTTACTACACCTGAAATTGACCAACAATTACAGGAGTTGGGAGATTCCCTTGAAGATTATAGAATTGTTTGCACATTTGGTACTGGTGGTACGTCCGGTGGAATGAGCAGATATGTCTCCGAAAAATATGGGAAAAAGGCCCTTCATGTAGTATTTCCTCAAAGCGCCCAAGATGTTGCAGGAATAAGGACAAAAGCCAAGGCATCTGGCTTGACACTTTATGAGCCACAAGTGTATGCAGGACAACATGAAGTAGATTTTGAGCAGGCGAAACCTCTACTCAAATTTTTTGTAGATAAAGGACACAGCATCGGTGAAAGCAGTGCCCTTGCACTTTATGCTGCAATCCAGTTGGCAAACTTTGGAAATGGTGGGAAGTTTGTAGTAATTGTAGCAGATGGAATTGAAAAATACAAAAAGAATCTTGAAGACATGTCAAAAAAACAGACTAGAACTCAAGTCTCCCTTAATGAGGCAACAACCAGCGCTAATGAATACAACAAAATAATTTGGATTCACACTCAATATACTCCAAAACAGGAAGGAATAGAGCTTATTGCAAAATCTCTAGGGGTAGACCCGTCAAAAATTTCAGTACCTACTGCAACAACCGTTGGAAAACTGCTTGCAACACAGAAAATTCCTGATGAGTTAAATCCGGATCTTCAAGGAGGCAAATCTTTACTTGTGTGTATGGCCGGTCAGACCTCACTTATGGCAACCAAAGTTCTTGCAGGGAACGGTGTTGTCACTGAAAGTCTAATTGGAGGAATAACAGAACTTCCAGAAGGAAAGAGCAAAAATCTTTCTGATTTGATAAAGTATGCCACAGAGTAGTTCCTTTCAGAGTGCAATTGTTTTGAATTTCTTAAACCAAAGAAAAGATAAGCATTCTATCAAATGAGAAATTAGACCACAATAATTCCCTCGCGAACCAGATATTCAATTCCCGATGCAAAGTCTAAATCAGTAATTGAACCTTCAGACCACCAACAAGCATTGTTTTTTACCCATTGCGGAACCTCTTGCATATCATTAATTATTTTAGATTTTGCGGGTACAACAATTATTCCATTATCTATAAGATATTGAATTCCTTCAACAAAAGATGCGTCGTCAATTTGGTCTTGACACCAAAAATCTGCGACGTTTTTTACCCAACTGGGAATTGAAGTTAGGGGAGGACTTACAATAACTGAAAAAAACATAGGAGTTGCAAAGTTTCCGGAAGAGTCTTTTGCAGTACACTTGATAATGGTTTTGCCAATACCGAAGAGAAATCCAGACTCAGGTTTGCATGTAGGAATGACAGTTTCATCAATATCATCAATCACTGAAACATCAAATTTTAATGGAGTTAGTGCATCGCTTGTTTCTGCCAAAACCACAATGTCTTCATGTTGAACGATTTTAGGTGGCGTAACGTCTTCAACTATTGGAACTCCTCCTGTGAAAAACATCGGGAGTTCTGCTTCTACGATATCAAAAGTTATGTGAATAGAGTAATCACCGCTTGTCTCAAATGAAGTACCTTTCGTGATAAAATTAAAGCTGAATGCACCAAATTGACCAGGATCTGTCTGACCTGATTTTACCAACTCTCCTGAAGGATTCAAAACACGATATTCCACTGAAAGACCTGAATGAAGGTCTGCATCATAATTTTTTATTTTTCCGCTAACCCCGACGCTTTCTCCATATTCATAAAAATTCTGGTTTGTGTGAGCATCGATGCTGAGTGGAAGTTGACTCTCCAGATCCTCTTGAGCTATTACCTGCATCAAACCTGGGGAAGTAAGCAAAATTGTAAAAAATATGACCAAAGAATATCGAATCATCAAAAACCCTAGGTAAAATGATAACTTAAGCATGTCTACTCTTCACAATAGAGTAGGAAACATACAGATATGAAAAATATATTAAATTTAATTTTCAGGAAATGGAAAAAGAATAAAATCTATTTTAATGAATTAAGAGATTTGTTATCAGTGGATATTGAGCAGATTTGCAAGGATGTTTTAGACATTGATGAGGCAGTACGTTTTTCAATGATTGTTAAGGACGGAGTAAAGAAATTTGGAGGGTATAGGTACAACACAGTGGGAATTTTAGATTCAGATGAACTAGATCAATCAATTTGGCATGCCAATGAAAGAATGGTTGGAAGAAAAATGGCAGAACATAAGCTTGGAAAAACAAGATATGCTATGGCGGAATACGAGAGAGTTAAACGAATAACATTTCCCTTGGAAAATAAAACATTGCTCTTGGTAAGTGTGGATATTGATTCGGATCATAATAAAATAATTAAAAATATTCTAAAAATGCTAGAACAGGTTTGAATCTGTTTTTATTAAATTTATTAGTTATTTGAAAATGTAATATATTAGAAGTCCAACTGCCATAGCAATTCCGACTCCAACAAATTGAATGATAAGTTTTTTCCTAGTTGTTAGAATTTTCATTTTTTATAATATCTTGATTCAAATAATAAAGATAATGATTCGTGAATCTTAGGTTTAAGCTACTCTGGAATCTAATAATTTGTAATCCATATCCATTAAGGTACATTGTAAGTGTATTTGTTCCTCTGTCTCAAAATGGCATTCTTTACAAATACAGGTTATTCCTTCCTTGCATACAGAACATTTTTGTTTAATTTCTAATTCTGCACCACATTTTCTGCATGATTCATTTCTCATAGGATAGTTAAGTTTCCATTGGATATTAAACTCGGTCAACAAATCAGCTGACCAATCATTTATTCAATTTACCACAATCTATGAAGAAGAATCACCATAGGTTATTCATGATAACACAAACAACTCAAACACACCCCCAAAGCACTTGGGACAAAATGGTTCATGCACCATTTAGTAAAGTCGTTAAGTTTGACCTTATTTGTATGGGAATTGGCGTCGTAATGGGCATGGGAATTGGTGCATTCTTAGTTACAGGAGGGGCATAGCCCCCGTAACTAATTTTTTATTTTATTAGGATTAGATATTAGGTATGCAATTTTCTCGTATTGAGCCGGCATACACATCAAAAGATGGATGTAGATTGATTTGGGAAGGAAAAGATGAAGATGATTCAGATACAGTAATTTTAAACAAAAAAGAGTTTGATTCACTTGTTGAAATTTTTCAAAAAGATGTTACAGGAACCGTCACTTTAGAAGACCAAATTAGTACTATAATGGTTAATTCGGATGTTACGCAGTTTACTTTACAAGGACACAGACCTCTAGAGACAGACACCTTTGAATTGCAAAAACAAGTGCTAGAGTTTGCCAAAGTTCCACATGAGCCAAAATATGTTCAAATTAGTACAAAGACTTTCTATCCATCAGTATGGATTAGAAAAGGAACAGATGATAAAAAAGGAAAAAAAGATGTGAAAAGTACACCCTCTGAACCATCTCTCTTGAAGGCAATTTTATCTAGTCCCAAAAAACCTTTCGAAGACCTTTCTGAAACTGATGTTTTTAGGATATTTTCAACCAGACGTTCTACAAGAAAATTTGCAAAAACGAAAGTAGAAGAATGGAAAGTAGACAAAATCTTAGCAGCAGCTGATACTGCCCCAACAGCCGGAAACTTTCAAGGACTTAAAATATTCTATATCAAAAACAAGGATATCAAACAAGCCTTAGTTGAGGCTGCAAATAAACAACCTTATGTTAATGCACCCATAGTTTTGGTTTTTTGTATGGATCCTTCTCGTGTAAAGCTGAAATTCCCTCCTGAGATTTTAGAGAAATTTTCTTTACAGGATGCTACTTTAGCTGCATCCTATTCACAGATTGCAGCCACAGGTCTTGGCCTAAGCTCTATTTGGATTGGAATGTTAGATGAGAAAAAAGTGCAAGATATTCTTGGCACCTATTTGAGACCATCATCAATATTATGTATAGGGTATCCCGACAAGAAAAAACCACCAAAATCTCGAAGAAAACTCAAAGAGTTAATCGAAGTAGTCGAGTAACCTAATTAGTATCACCTCATTTTCATCGGGTTTTTATGTAGCAAATCAAAACATGATTACTCATGGCAGATATCATTGAGGAAACAGCAGATTATGTTTTAGATCTTGCCAGCCCTCAAAGATTAAACATTTTATTCATCTTATTAGGAGAAAGTTCAACACCAACTCAAATTGCCACAAAACTTGATGCTACTAAACAAGAGGTTCATAGAAATTTTACTAGACTGGTCGAAAGTGGATTGATTGAAAAAAAAGTCGATGGAAAATATTCACTTACCACCTTCGGCGAGGTTGTTTGTACACAGGTACCAACAGTTGTTTTCTTGTCTCAGAATCGCAAGTATTTTGAAGAACACACACTAGGAGACATCCCTTATAAATTCAAAATGCGGTGCGGTCAGCTTGCCAATGGAAAGTACATCAAGGGATTCTCAAAGGTGATGGAGCAATGGAAGTCAATTTACAAAAATTCCAATGAATATATTTTTGAGATTTTATCTGAGGTCCCTCTTGATCTTATTGAGCCCTTGGTTAAAAGAGTCAAAAAAGGAGTAAAATTCAACTATATCTTCTCTGAGTCAGCCGTTATTCCAAAGGGACGAAAATCATTGTTAAAAAAGCTGGGGTTTGATAAATTGATGGAAAAGGGACTTGTGGAACGAAAGATGAAACTCAATGTCCAGACAGTTTTGGTGTTAAGTGAAAAAGAGGCATGCGTGATGTTTCCAAACAAGGATGGAGAATCAGACATAAGCGTGATGTTTTACAGTGATGACCCGATGTTTCATGAGTGGTGTCTTGATTATTTCAGATACTCTTGGTATGGTTCGGATTTATTTGAGGAAAGCAAGCTAAAGGAATAAGAGTTTCAAGAATTGTTAAAATTATTTTTCCAATATGGAAACAACTTTTTAAAACCTAAAGTTTAGGCTTTTTTTTCATCCTCATAATAATTTGATTCAACGTTCCTGAACTATACTCTATTCCATGCTTTACCATTGAGTGTTTTTGAAACTTGTTAATGGCATCAGGCTCACTTTCGTTTACTTCAAAATCACAGTCAAATCCATAGTTTTTGCAGCTAATTTTTACCATGATTCTTTTGAGCACATGGAAATAAAACTAGTAGTTTGTTCAACATCATACAATCATAGGAGGTATGCTTGATTTCTTGACCTCATACACATCAAATGTCAACTAGAGAGTTCTAGCAATAATCCAAGTTTCAACCATTCTATGCAAGATATTTTTAAAAAAAGATTAAAAAAACAAGCTTCGAATCACAATATACCCGGCAATTACAAAAAGCAATAGTGCAAAAATCTTTGTTAGATTTTCCTTTGGCATTTTATCTGAAAGCTGAATTCCAAACAAACCTCCCACTACTCCACCAATAACAAAAATTGAGGCAATCAACACATCTACATTTCCTGCAACAAGATAGCTGGAAGCTGTAGTTAATCCAAATGCACTAACTGAAATCAACGAGGTTCCAATAGCATCAATTATGCTTAGCCCTCCAGAATATATCAGGGTTGGAACAATTAAAAAACCTCCTCCAATTCCAAAGTATCCAGCCAATGTTCCTACAAAAAATCCAGATAATGGAATATTCTTTTTTGACAGCATTATAGTTGATTGTTTTGCAGAGTTTTGAACATCATATTTTGATGCTTTTTTTCTTAGCATCAATACAGCTATTATTCCCATAAAGATTGCAAAAAACAACAACAAGTTTGTAGATGGTGTTAACAATCCTAATTGTGCTCCAAGCAAGGTCCCACCTATGCCAGGTAATGCAAAGGCAAGACCTTGTCTGAATTTAACATGATTTTTTCTTTTATGACCTAAAAGATTGATAGCTGCAATCACACCAACTGCCAAAGCCGAAGTGCCAATGGCAGCATGTACATCGCGTACCCCTACAACATATAGCAATAGTGGAACTGCTAGAACTGAGCCACCTCCACCAATTAATCCTAGACTAAAACCTACAATTATTCCCGAAAATATAGAAAGGAAAATTGCCAGTGGTTCTAATACAAAATCAACTGGCATCTACAGCACATCTGTTAGGTCCAATCTCCAAGTCAGGCACATCTGATACTATTAGTTCAAGCTCACCCTTGTTGACTGCAATAATTTTCCTGTAATTCATTGGTCGTGGAAGGGTCTTTTCAACTACCTTTACTACAAACTCTTCTTTAGGAATATCAAGCCATGGGAGATTCTTTGACTGCTGAATTGTGGAGTAAAATGCACCATCTGTTGCTTTTACATTTTCTCCATGATGTGTTGGAAAGACCATCGTATAATGAGGAAGTTGTAATAGCTTTTCATGCAAAGTCTCATACAACTCTTCAGTAAATTCTTTGGCCTTGTCTCGTAAATCTGGTCGTCCAATGGACTCTACAAACAAAATGTCCCCAGTAAAGACATACTTTTCATCCACTACAAAGCTCAAGCTTCCCAGAGTGTGACCAGGTGTATGGATTACACGTAATGCTGTTTTTCCAAATGTGATTGTCTCTCCACCAGCAACAAAGTTCGCATTAAAATCATATCCTTCATGTTTTGAGAGATATAGTTTTGCATTTGTTGCCTTTGCAAGATCTCTAGCTGAAGATACATGATCGGCATGCTGATGAGTATCAAAGACTTTTGTTATTTTGAATCCTTTTTGCTTTGCAATTTCCGCATATTTTTCAATTGGATAAAGAGGATCAATTACTATTGCTTCATTGTCGGACTCTACAATATGGGATAAACATCCTTTTCCAACTTTCTGTATTTGAATCACTTGCACAGGTTCATTTACAACAGTTACAGGTTTTAGCACCTGATTCCATTTTGTTAATCCCCCTGCAAGGGTAGAGGAATATATTCCAGCCCTTGCCAATGCAAAGCTTGCAATCATAGCACGGTTCCCATGGGGACAGATTGTAACAATCTCTTTGCCTTTAGGGATTTTTTGGAGGGTTTTAGGATCAAAAAGATCAGTTAGTGGAATATTTACACTCCCTGGTATTTTATATTCAGAAAACTCTTCAGTATCCCTTACATCCAAAAGGTACAAACTATCAAGTTTTGAAATTACTTCATCTGGAGTAATGAATTTTCCAGTCTTGCCCGTCGTAAGGTCTCCATTCCAGGCAGAAAATCCACCTTGCAAATAATAAGCATCAAGACCAAACCCTGTCATCATTTTAGCGATTTCTTTTGAGATTTCTTCAGGTTCAGATATTAGTACAATTTTGGTATTTTGTGGGATTTTAGGCATAATTTTTTCTTTTGCATGGGTATCACAAACTGCATGAACAGATCCAGGCACGTGAGATTCTTCAAATTGCTCAGATGCACGTAGATCAAAGACAAGCATGGGTGTTAGCTGAGCAATGTCTTGGCTAAGTTGTTGGACAGATATTGTTAGATTTTTGGAAATTTGATTCATGATAGATTTGGGTTTTTGTAAAATATAATCAAGAAGTTTATAGTGCAATCAAAAGCAAGCATAATGGCTTTGAGCAAAAAAACGTCTACCATAACATTTCGAATAGACGAAAGATATGAGAAAGGACTTAGAAAGGAAGCAGAAGAAAAAAGAATAAGCCTCAATACTTTGGCAAATCAAATCTTTGGGGACCACGTTGATCTTGACCAATACATGAAAAAATTTGGAATGATAGAAATGAGCAAGGGTTCTTTTCGTGAGTTGCTCAACTCTTTAGATGAGAAAAATATCATTAACTTTGCAAAATCAATCGGATCAAAAGAACCCAAAGACTTTATCCTATTCAAATGGAAGGAACTATCTCCACAATCAATTTCAGATTTTATCAAAATGTATTTTGAGCACTGTGGTTACGGCATGTGCGACATGGAATCTGGAGTTAGTGTTAGTACAGTTAGTGTTCACCATGAATTTGGAAAGAAGGGTTCAGTTTTTTTAAAAGCATTTTTAGAGGCCATCATTCAATCAACTCTAGAAAAGGAAGGGAATGTAAAAATGACTGAGAATTCAGTTACCCTAAAGTTTTAGTCAAAAAATTTCTAAAGTTCTCAGCTTAGACCCATTTTAGTTTTAGTTATTTTCATAATTATGCCACTAAATGAAATTGAAGATAGAAAATACCACGCCCAAAGATAAATTGCATTTTCTTGAGTGCAAATATTATTTGGATTTACTGCCTGCTCAGCAGTACATGTAAGATGGAAAAAATTACCAGGAAAAATATTCAGAGATATGGGAGACATCGCTACAGTATAGGTGAAAAGCTGAGGCAATACTAGATAATAAATTAAAATCAAGGGAACAAATGTAAAAATCATAGGTTTCATGTTCATTTGCATCATCTCCATTGACATCTTGTTCATGTAACTGGATTTTTTGTTTAATTGAGTAATTTTTTCTTGGTCTTTGGATCTCATAGCAGACATTCGTTCCTTCTGCCATGTCTTTGTTTCTTTCATTATACGGTTTAGTTTTGTCTGATCAACAACTTTTTTCCTAATTACAGAGTTGATAAAATTTAACATAATTCCAAATCCAGCAACTGCAAATAATGTTGGTATGATTCCCTTTACAATTGGGTCTTCGCTTCCTAATGAACCTCTACCTTTTGCAAAAATAGCAAAAATTCCTCCATCACTTCCTTGAAGAAAAACAGAATCTATGAATAAGGAGAGATTAGATAAATCAAAAAATTCTATCATGTAAAGGTCACCTACGGTTTTAGATTACGTGGTCTTTCTCAAAATAAATTGCATTAATGCCTCTTTGGAATAATCTATGCCATGTTCACTTTCGGTATGTTCTCTAAACTCCGCTATAACTTGGTCAACCTCCCCTTCAGTCACAAAATCACATTCAAATCCATAATTACTACAACTCAATTTTGTCAATTTTATTTATTTTGACATTTTACATCTATTATACTTCGATTAACTTTGTTAAGTCTAGCTTAACAAATTAAAATTTAATGCAGAAGCAATTTTAGAGATTTTAGGCTATTCTGTCCAAAAGTACATGAAACATGGACAGATTGAATTAGGAACCTTTCTTCTCAAGATGCACAGCATGCTTCTGCATATAGAATCATTAATTTTTTTATATTTAGATAATGCTTAACTTTGTTATGTTACAAGTTTTTTGATTAAATTCATACTAACTTTCTCGTTTAGGTTTTGAGTGAGCTTTTATCATGTGTTTTTTTGTTCTTTCGGGATCGGTAAACTCCATCTTACAGATTTTGCACTTATTGGTGAATTTTTGATCTCGTTTGAAAATATTTTTTACAAGACTTTTTGTAGATGAGGTTTTATATCTCATATTTCAACACTAAATCCTTGATTATAAGGTATTGCTTAACAATGTTAATTATATTAAAACCCACATTCATAATAGTTAAAGAAGCATCCCATTAAGTATCCACGTTGGCAGATTTTAGAAAATATAGGGATAGAATATACATCGTAAAGGACATCATCCTTACTCTTTCAGAATATGGCCAGCTTAACCAAACATCTCTTTTTAGCTTTTGTGGATTGAATATCTCGAAACATAAAGGGATCTTAGATAGTCTTGAAGAAAATGAGATGATCCAAAGCGAAGAAGTTTTGGAAGGAAAAAGAAAGATAACATTATTCAAGGCAACTCAAAAAGGAAGGGATTTTTGTATCCAGATTATTGAACCTTATGAAAAATTGTTTCCAAGAAAAGAAAAATCCTCAGATTCTTCACCTAACTTAAAATTTCTACTCATCATCTAGATGAAATTTCTTAGCGATGGTTTCATCAAGACTATCTCTTTTCTCTAAATAATCACAATATCTTTTATTCCATGAACTCAGGGACTGGAATTGTCTTAAACCTGCCACAAGCCAAATTCCGGAGGTAATTATGACCATTGTCAAAAGAATAATCAGCATAAAACCAAATTCATTTTCACTTTCAATTAACAGTAAAAATTTGGGATGTGTGATCAGGTAGGATGAAATCCCAATAGCAAAGGGAGCTAAAATGAGGGCCGACAGGGAGACACCCAACATTACGCCTTTAATGTGTTGAATCTTTTCGATAAAATTATCCATAGAACTAAGAATATCGTTGGATTCTTGATCAGGCATACCTAATCCTTTTTAGTAGAGGTATAAAATCAGTTCTTTTTGAGTACGAATAATCTAGTGAAAATTTGAATTTTTGTATTCTTTGCATTCTGCATAGATTTCTGGGGTTCAGGTATTTACTTGATGCTTAACAATGTTAATTTAATCTTTTTAGGGTCAAGATGGATTATTGATTATGAGTAAGAAAGAAAAAGTAGAGGAGGAAGATCTTGCAGCCAAAAAAGAGGATGATTGGTGGCGTCTGGAAAAATCTCAAATAGGTAGGAGAAAATTCCCCTAAAATGGCCTATAATTGCCACGGAGTGTGTAATTTTTACAAGACTACTAGAATACCCACCTCAAAAAAATACCAAAGTGGTCAAAAGAGGTGCTCGCTATGCGATGTTTTTCTTGCAACTTTGAATCTTAGATGCCCATGTTGCAATTCAAAATTGAGATCAAAATCAAGAAAAAATAAAAAAAATGTATTCTATTATTGAATACTAAGTTAACAATGTTAAGCATGTCCTAAATATCTCAAATCCTAAAAATTTTTGATGCAGAAGCAATCTACTCCAAAAGGGAAAATGAAAATCTTGGATGTAAATTCGTCCTTTACAAGTTCTCATTACTGCCTTAGACATAACCATATTTCCTAGAATCTGCTTCTGCATTATTATTTAATTAGCGAAACGAGTTACCATTGTTAATCATTCCCTAAATAATCAGAATCAAAATATAATTTATGCATAAGAAAAAAAAGGTAGCAAAAATTTCTAGAGGATCAATAATTTCCATAAGCATAATTCTAAGCGTTTCAATTTTAATTGGATTTTTAATTATCAATTCATTTTTGCCAGTAAATTCTGATCAATTAATTTTCGAATCTCCTACTAACATTTTACTCAAGGCAGTAAAATCCCCTGAAGGATATCATTATGCCACACAGTCCTCAAAAGGAGGAAAGACTGTTCCATCAACTGCAGGTAATTCGCCTTCTTTAACAGTTAAAAATGGGAATTTGGTACAAATTCACCTCATTAATGAAGAAAAGAATGAACCCTCAATAAAGTCAAAACATAATCTCAACATTGATGAATTCAATGTGCATACTGGAGACCTTGGATATTTCCAAACAAAATCAATAACATTTCTAGCCGATAAGAATGGCACATTTGAGTACTATTGTTCTATACACCCTGAAATGAAGGGAATTCTAACTGTAGAACCCTAGCCTATTTTTCACATTATAAAAAGAAAATTATTTTGAACCTTTTTGACCCATTCTGGATACCTCTCCACTCTTAATTGTATTAAAAGCATCAATGACTTCATCAATTGATTCAAAACTCGATGATTTCTTTCTTTGTTTATCCTTTGTAACAACCGAAGTTCCAATAGCCTTTGCAACAATAATTGGAGATTCTAATAGATCACATGCAGAATCTTGAGATAAACCCTTAGACGGAGAAATTATTTTGTATGCCTCAAAAAATATTTTTCTGCTTGTATTTCCAGTACTAATGATTTTTCCATTAACTTCTAAAAAATCTCCAGCATGAACTGGTTCAAGAAATTCTACTTTTTCATATGCCCTAAGAAGCCCTTCATCTCCATCATATCGAATAGTTAATTCTGTGGCAACATCTCCAAAAAGCTTCATAACATGAGATCCATCAACCAACCCTCCTGCATAATGAACATTACTTTCACTAATTCGCACATGTAATTTTACCTCAGGATAAATTTCCATGAATTTATCAAGTTTCTATCAAATATTAGATTTTTTTAATTATCCGGTATTTGGGATTACCCGTAGTCGATCTTCTTTATCCTAACATTGCTTCCTTTGCTTTCCAAATAATGACCAATAAAATTAGTTAATTGTTCTCCAATTTTAAATCCTAATGCACCTTCCATCATACCTGATTTTTCAATAATTCCAACCATCTCTTCGCTGATTTGAATATTAAAAAAGGTCCAACCAAATTTTGTGAATGGTGATTCAATTTTGTACCCATCGTTAACATTGCATTCCTTTTCTAGAGATTTTAGCGCTCCATTTACAATTGGAAGTTCTTTGTCATAACTTCTAGTGCTGAGTTGAAACAATGGATTCATGCCTTTGTGATCTTTTTTGCAGTAATTTAACCTAAAATTGTTCTTAAGATCGGGGCATAAAGTGGAAAATCTGCTTTATACCAAAATATGATAATTTAATCATGAAAAAATCATTGATGGGAATGGTAGGAGTTTTAATAGTTGGATCCATTTTGGCTTTTGCCTTATCTCCTTACTTCACAGAATCTACTATTGATGAAGAACTACCACCTGGTGTTCTTATTCAACCAAAAATGAATGATGATAAGATGAGTGATACTATGGAAGGTGAGAAGATGAGTGATACTATGGAAGGTGAGAAGATGAGTGATACTATGGAAGGTGAGAAGATGAGTGATACTATGG